>NZ_ASSB01000376.1:0-72058 GCF_000520755.1 Paenibacillus sp. 1-18 | reverse complement strand
GGTTATAGTCTTGAAGGCATACAAGGTTACATTTTCTCACAACAGCAACCAAACACATTGCCGCTATATAGATACTATAATGGTACAGATCACTTCTATACCACTGATTTTAACGAGCTTGGTAATGGAAGATCCGGTTATTCTTTAGAAGGCATAGCAGGGTATATTCCGAATTAAAACGCTCACCTTAGGAATCGATAGTTCATCGCAGCGTTGGCAGATAAACTGCAGATTGTAAGCAAGGTGAAGCATAACAATTCAGCCAATACCGCTGATTTATTGGGGCATTCATGACTAATAGATCAGCGTTATTTTTTATGAACGATTTTAAATTTCAATTGGATAATTTCATTCTTTACTGTTCGCCTAGGAATCTTGCACGTAAACTGTAGCCAGCTACGAACGGCCTTAAATTTGTTCGATAAGTATTTACAAGACTTTAAGAAGAACATTTCCACAACCACAATTCCAAACTATATCCGGAATATAAAGATACGTTACATATGAATTTCTATATCACTAGAACGATGTATACCTACTGGCCAAAGCCTTGATGCACATGGACACGTGGCAATATCGACAGCATCTCCCACCTGTTCGGGTACACGATTAATATCTCCAAATCGAAGCCAACCAACTCAGAGTTCATCGCGATGGTGGCAGATAAGCTGCGGATTGAGAATAAGGTGTCCTAAAGAGGATTAAAAGCATGAAGCGAATAAGAAACGCTGTGCCTGAAAATCATGGCATAACCATAAAAACCAGCCCGACACTTTTGTGTTGGACTGGTTTTTTGTTTAACTATCACTCTTTTAGTAAGCGGACCAACCAGCATCAGCCGTAATAACAGTTCCATTTACAAAGCTGGAATCATCTGATGCGAGGAAGAGAGCAACCTTTGCGATTTCTTCGGCCTCCCCGGCCCTAGGAGTCAGGTTTTGCCCAGCCATTGCTCTTTCCATACCAAATGCATTGGGTTCGTTAATGGAAGCTGCAATATTGGTGATTACAGCACCGGGAGCAATCGCATTACACCGTACACCTTTATTAGCATATTGGAACCCTACATTTTTAGTTAGGCCGACAACAGCATGTTTTGCTGCGGTATAAGCTGCTCCTGCTCGAGAGCCTTGCAGCCCTCCCAGGGAAGCGATGTTAATAATGACCCCAGCACCTTTGTCAGTAAAAATAGGAAGAGCCTTTCGAATGGCACGCATAGGTCCAGTGCTGTTAATGGCAAATACGCGTTCCCAGAGCTCATCAGTCAAATCAGCAGCCGGCACAAAATTATCCATGATCCCCGCATTGTTAACTAAAATATCTAACGTTCCATACGTGCTTACAGCGGTATCTATTAGATTTTGAATATCTGCTTCTTTGGAAACGTTCGCTACAATAGCAATAGCAGTTCCACCAAGTGATTCAATCTCTGCTACGGTTGAGTTAGCCGCATCTAAATGGATATCAGATACAACCACTTTGGCCCCTTCTTTAGCGTACAAAATGGCTATTTCCTTGCCCATCCCAGAGGCAGCTCCGGTGACTACTGCAACTTTACCTTGAAGTTTTATGATGATCCCTCCGCATGTTCAGTCATATGCAATGTACTTTATCGAACACCTGTTTACTAAAGTATAATTCCCTTCTTTTTATAGTATAATCAAAGAATTAAATGAATCACAATCAGCAAACATGCAGCCAATTGTTGCTTCTTGAACAGTATCTCTATCATGTGTATATAAAATTTAAAATAACGGCGGTGCAGCATGACTGATCCAACATTAGTTCAGGATAAACGTATTCGAAGAACGAAAAAACTATTGAGGGAATCTTTAGTGTGTCTTTTAAAAGAAAAAGAATTGAAGGATATAACTATAACGGATATCGTCCGGCAGGCAGACATCAATAGGGGGACATTTTACAAGCATTATCAGTACAAGGAGGACCTGTTGGGAGAGGTCATTGATGAAGTTCTACTGGATTTAGTTGATTCCTATCGGGAACCTTACCGTCAGGTTGAAACTTTTGTAGTGGGAGACATGGTGGCTTCCACAATTAAAATTTTCGAGCACATTGCGCAGTATGCAAATTTTTATGAAATTGTGTTGAAAACAGATATGCTTCCGGGAGTCCAGACAAAGATTTGCAATGAGCTCAAAAAACTTCCAATACAGGATCTTGTAAATACACAGGAGAATAATCACATAAATCAGGAGCTTCAGTCTAGTTATTATGCTTATGCTATTCTGGGGATGATCATAGAGTGGGTAAATGGAGAATTTCAGCACTCTCCTCGCTATATGGCGGAACAATTGTTGGAGATCGTGAAATATAATAGCCTCAACGCAGTTTACAAAATTAACCGAAATGAGCTGCACTAACCCATACAAAAAGATCATTTCCCTATTGGAAACAGTTCTGAAAATTTCTTAAATTTGATATAAACAAACTGTCGATTCTTGTCGATATAATATCTATATATAAAAGAGATTGAGGAGCGAAAATATGAAATTTAACATCCGTGCAAAATTGTTATTGGGTTTTCTTGCGGTTATTGCTTTATTGATCATCATTAGTTTAGTATCTATCTCAAAAATGAAAAACTTGGGTGACACTTCGATGGAAATTGATAGCCGTTGGATGCCTAGTGTGACGATCCTGGGAACGCTAAACGGCGATATATCTGATGTAGAACGGCTTTCCTTGAATATTATTGTAGAACGCGACCCGGCGGAAGTGGAGAAGGTTCAGGCGGAATATGATAAAGTTTTGAAAAAAGTCGAGAGCGGACGGAAAACTTATGAAAAATTAATTGCTACTCCTAAAGAACGTGAATTGTACGAGGACTTCTCCAAAAAATATGCAGAATATCTGAATAAGTTGCCTGAGGTGATTGCAGCAGGGAAAGCGAACGATTATGTTCAATCCAGCATTCTGCACAAAGAGTCCTATGTGCTATGGTATAGTGCGAACGATACGATCAATCAGCTCATCAAGCTGAACGCAGATGGCTCAAAACAGATTACGAAATTGGCTGTTGACAACTTTATCTCAGGCAGACAATTGGTCATTATATTGAGTATTGCGGCTATTGCCTTAGCACTGATTATGGCGATTATTATTGCCCAAATTATTTCTAAACCCATTTTGCGAATCAGTCGTGCTGCTGAAAGCATTGCATCTGGTGATCTGACAGGTGAGACGATCATTGTGAAGGGTAAGGATGAGATTAGCACGTTGGCACATTCCTTTAACTCAATGACTGAAAACCTTCGCCAACTGATTCAATCTGTTAGTAAGACGACTGAAATGGTTACCACATCTTCAGAGGAATTGACGGCCAGTGCAGAGCAAAATAGCCAAGCTTCTGCACAAATAACCGAAACGGTACAAGAAGTAGCTACAGGAACGGGCCAACAGGTGGATATGGTGACCAAATCGTCTCAAGCGATTGAGGAAATGTCCATCGGGGTAGAACAAATTGCTATCCGTGCACAAAATGTATTTGCATCAGCTCAGGATGCGGCTCACAAATCAGCTGAAGGTAATCAGATGGTTCAGCAGGCTGTTACACAGATGAATGCTGTGAATGACTCCATGGATAGCTTGGCTGGTCTTATGGCTGGGTTGGGAGAACGCTCAGATGAAATTGGCAAGATTATTGATGTAATTACCAATATTTCGAGTCAGACCAACCTGCTTGCTTTGAACGCTGCCATTGAGGCGGCCCGCGCAGGAGAGCATGGTCGAGGATTTGCTGTAGTTGCAGGTGAAGTACGCAAGCTCGCTGAACAATCGGCTTATTCTGCTCAACAAATTACGGAGCTGGTGAACTTGATTCAAAAGGATACTGCACATGCGATTGAGGCGGTAGCGGCCAATGGACAGAATGTGATGACAGGTCGGGAAGTCGTACAAAATGCAGGTGCATCCTTTGAAATGATTCAAGAAACCGTTAATAAAGTGGCAAGCGAAATTGAAGAGGTATCTGCTGGCTCGGAGCAAATGTCGGCAAGTACCGATGAGATTGTTGGTTTTGTCAAGCAAATTTCGGCCATTGCCGAGGAAGCTGCAGCAGGTACACAGCACGTGTCTGCTGCAACTCAAGAGCAGCTGGCCTCGATGGAGGAAATTGCTTCATCTGCAAGAAACCTGTCTACAATGGCAGAGGATCTGCAAGGGCAAATTGGCAAATTCAAAGTATAATTCGAATGCTATTAATATACAATTGATGTTATTTTAGGACCGCTCTATTACAGAGCGGTCAGAGTGTCGAGAAAGTCCAACGGACTTTCTCGACACTTTATTTTTTATTTGGGGAGACTCAACTTTTAAAACAAAAATCGATTTAAAACGATCTGAGGACCCATTTTTATTTGATCAAAATGGCCATTTTAAACCTCATTAAAAAAACAGGGGGTTTCTCGACAGCCTGACCGCTCTATTACAGAGCGGTTTTTTTCTGCATCCATCCCTCTTTCCTTTATATGGTGATTGTGTTCACTCGATGGTATAATGATGAACGAAGGAATTTATATTTAAAATTAATTTTGGAGCAACAAAATACGGAGCTTAAAAAGTTTATTAGTGTTTTTTATTTTAAAGCAAAGGCGGGGTGAAAACATGTGGAATAGCCTAACTTGGGTGGTCATCGGCGTATTGGTGGTGGTGTTGGGATGGATTGTTACGGCACGGCGTGGTCGTAGCAGCAAAGAACAAGTGAATGAACAGCGAGACAGCAATGTCGTTGAATTTCGCCCTCGTAAGCCTGTCCGACAGCCCCGCGTTGGGAAAGCATCCAAGTTTAAGGTATTTTCCTCCTCTGGCTCCAACAAGACGCCAGATGCAACGGGGATGCAGGCCCAACCTGGGTTTGGGCTGTCTGATCCTATACAGCACAGAAGTAAGCAAAAATGCTCTTTTTGTAGAAAAGAAGACAAATTAACCTTTTATGCCGATGATAATGGTTCCCTCTACGGGGCATGCAAGGAGTGCAGGGGTAAGGCAGAAAGACAGGATATGTTGCCACTTTAGTTCTATACAAATGTGAGCAGCCAAGAACATAGTTGAAAAAATCCCCAACCATAGTTAACGGTGGGGATTTTTTGAATTGCAGCTGTCACTTAGCGAAGCTGTCTGTCGATCAATACGGGCTAATGACTCCATTCGTTCCAAAAAAATACAAGGAAAAAGTCATCGGTGATCAGGTGGATAGTTGTTGCTTGCCGAGCCGTTTTTCTTGCTAATCGCAATTTACTTTATGGGGCGGTATAAAGCATTTGCGACAACGCGGCTCATAAGCCTCAGAGTCACCAATCATGACGATGGGGCCTACTGTAGAAGGCTTTCCATTTACCATCCGTTGGGTAAATACCGCCTCTGAGCTCCCGCATACGGCACAAAAAGAAGTCAACTTCTCGATGTCATCAGCCATGGCCAGCAGGCCCCCAACATAGCCGAACTCCTTGCCCCGGTAATCCAGATTCAAGCCATCCGCAATGACGTGTTTGCCACAATAAGCTAACTCCTGTATGAGAGCCATAATATGACGGCTGAAAAACTGGACTTCATCAAAGGCAACCACGTCGGCATCCTTCGTTTCTTCCAAAATACGCTGAACGAGCTCGTCTGTGAGTTTTCTTGGAATAGAGATCGCGGGCAGCCGGTATCCGATGCGGCTTACAATTTCGTCCGTGGCATAGCGGTTATCTTCTGCCGGTTTGTAAGCGACCACCTTGCGGTGCCCGTATTGGATTAGTTTTTGACAGCGGCGAATCAATTCACCGGATTTTTCACTAAACATGGGGCCTGTAATAATCGTAATTCGTCCTGTAGGCAACGCGAATTCCCCTCTCTGTAACATGCGCATAAACGCTGTGAATCATCATTTTCCGAAAGAAAAGGCCATTATAGATTACCATAATGAGTAGTATGCAGACCAGAGAAAATATATTGTTTTTCGACATGTTTGTGTATATCTGTTTTTGAATATAAATGTGGTCGTCATTGCTCTGCTGCCACGGGCATGATATGGTGAAGTGTAGTGGAAAGAAGGAAGAGGGGACAGGCATGAACCAAAAAGATGCGGATTATAGTGCCAGAAAAAGAACATTACTGGAGCAAGGGCTGATAAGCCCGCAAGCACAGGAGTTGATCTTTGAGCTGGAGACAGAGCTGGAGCTACTACGCAAGCAAAATGAATCGTTTCGCAATGTGTTGCGAGCCAAATCAGCTCAAAACCCAAGGATGTCTACCAAATTACGGGATGCGCTGTACGAATAGGCTGTTGAATAATATATGAGAGACTGCTTGGATGAGCTGGCCGGATGGTCTGTAGTGTATGCATACACGTTATATTTTGTGCAAAGAAATAAAGAGAGTACAATAAGGTATATATAATCAATGTTAATGGAGGAGAAGCATGACTATACATTGTGATGTTGCTATTTTAGGTGGGGGAACCGGGGGATATGTGGCGGCGATTCGCGCAGCCCAGCTAGGTAAGGAAGTCGTTATTATTGAAAAGGACAAGCTTGGCGGAACCTGTCTGCATCGTGGTTGTATTCCGAGCAAGGCCTTGCTGCGCAGCGCGGAAGTATATGCAACGATTAAGGAAAGCGCGCAATATGGTATCGAGACGTCGGGTGCACAGCTCGTGTTTCCTAAAGTGCAAGAGCGTAAGGAAGCCGTTGTAGAGCAACTGCATCAGGGCGTTCAATTTTTGATGCGCAAAAATAAAATCACGGTACTGAGCGGCAAGGGACGCGTGATTGGACCGTCTATATTCTCTCCAAAAAGCGGGGCAGTTGCTGTGGAGCTGGAGGATGGTGAAATGGAGACCATCGTGCCTGCTCAGCTCATTATTGCAACGGGATCACGCCCGCGCGTGCTGACTGGATTAGAGCCGGATGGCGAATTTATTCTGAGTAGTGACGAAGCGTTAACGATGGAAGCATTACCGGCGTCCCTAATCATCGTAGGTGGGGGTGTCATTGGGGTGGAATGGGCTTCCATGCTGAATGATTTTGGCGTGGAGGTTACAGTAGTTGAGGCAGCCAATCGGCTTATTCCAACCGAGGATGAGGATATTTCGCGTGAAATGCAGCGCCTGTTAACCAAGCGTGGGGTGAAGGTGCTGACGGGCTCGCAGGTACTGGCTGAAACGTACGGCAAGGATGAGGAAGGCATACAGATTGACGTGAAAAAAGGGGAAGAAATCGAAACCCTCAGCGCCTCCAAGCTGCTCATTTCGGTGGGACGTCAGGCAAATGTGGAAAATATCGGGCTGGAAAATACGGATATCCGGGTAGAGCGTGGCTTCATCTCGGTTAATAAGCATTTGCAGACCCATGAACCGCATATCTATGCAATCGGGGATTGCATCGGGGGCTTGCAATTGGCGCACGCAGCGAGCCATGAAGGTTTGCAGGCAGTTCATCACCTGGCAGGGGAAGAGTTTCACAGTGTACCAAGTCATCTGATTCCGCGTTGTATCTATACACGTCCTGAGGCAGCGAGTGTCGGCTTGACGGAGCAAGAAGCACGTGAGCGTGGACATCAGGTGAAAACAGGAAAGTTCCCTTTTCAAGCCATCGGAAAGTCGCTCGTGTACGGTAGTCGGGACGGTTTCGTCAAAGTAGTCGCCGACAAGGGAACGAATGATATTCTCGGCGTACATATGATTGGTACGCATGTGACGGACCTTATTAGCGAGGCGGCCCTTGCACAGCTGCTGGATGCTACGCCTTGGGAAGTCGGACAGCTTATTCACCCACATCCAACGTTGTCGGAGATTTTGGGAGAAGCGATGCTGGCGGTGGATGGACAGGCAATCGGCATATAACCATTCAAATAAATCGTGCTTTTCTTTTTGGGGAGAAAAGGATTATAATGAGGTTAGCCAAAGTTTAGTACCAGGTTTTAAGACAAGATGGTACTAGGTGCTGGGAGTAGGATGTTTTGATACTTAAGGAGGTGCCTCAATGAGTTCAAAGGGCGCTGTAGACGCTGGCTTCAGACATGAACAGCTGGGACTTACCAACGGACAAGTTATTGACATGTACAGATATATGCTGCTTGCAAGAAGATTTGATGAGCGCAACATGCTGCTGCAACGAGCAGGTAAAATTAATTTTCACGTTTCGGGTATTGGTCAGGAGGCGGCACAAGTAGGGGCAGCATTCGGACTGGATCGGGAGAAGGATTATTTCCTTCCGTATTACCGGGATTATGGATTCGTGCTTGCTGTAGGGATGACACCGCGTGAGCTGATGCTGTCGGCATTTGCCAAGGCAGATGATCCGAATAGTGGCGGACGTCAAATGCCAGGCCACTTTGGCAGTAAACGGCTGCGGATTGTGACAGGCTCCAGTCCGGTGACGACGCAGGTTCCGCATGCAGTGGGTGTAGCGCTGGCTGCCAAAATGCAAAAGAAGGATTTTGTATCGTTTGTTACATTCGGGGAAGGCTCCAGCAATCAGGGGGATTTTCATGAAGGCTGTAACTTTGCAGGTGTACAAAAGCTGCCGGTTATCATTATGTGCGAGAACAATCAATATGCGATATCGGTTCCGATTCATAAGCAATTGGCGGGCAAGGTGAGCGATCGTGCTTTGGGCTACGGATTCCCTGGGATTCGGGTCGATGGTAATGATGCGTTGGCCGTATATGCGGCTGTGAAGGAAGCACGCGAACGCGCTGTTCGCGGTGATGGTCCTACGTTGATTGAAGCGATGATGTACCGTCTGTCTCCTCACTCTACCTCGGATAATGATCTGGCTTACCGGACCAAGGAAGAAGTGGATGAGAACTGGACCAAGGACGGCGTAGCCCGCATGAAAAATTACTTGATAGAGTGCGGAATTTGGGATGAGGCCAAGGACGCTGATTTGTCGGCTGAGCTGCTGCTCGAGGTCAAGGAAGCGATAGAATATGCAGATCATGCTCCTTTTCCAAAGCCGGAAGATACGCTGCTGCATGTGTATGCCGACAGTGATGGGGAGGGCCAATAACTATGGCGATTATGGAATATATTGATGCAATTCGCCTGGCCATGAAAGAAGAAATGGAGCAGGATGAAACAGTTTTTGTACTAGGCGAGGATGTCGGTGTGAAGGGCGGCGTCTTCACGACCACCAAGGGCCTTATGGAACAATTCGGTGAGCAGCGTGTCATGGATACGCCACTGGCAGAGTCGGCCATTGCCGGAGTTGCGATTGGTGCAGCCATGTACGGAATGAAGCCGATTGCCGAAATGCAATACTCAGACTTCATGCTTCCGGCGACGAACCAGATTATTAGTGAAGCGGCTAAAATCCGTTATCGCTCTAACAACGACTGGAACTGTCCTGTTGTAATCCGCGCGCCAATCGGCGGGGGTATCTTTGGCGGCTTGTATCATTCGCAGTGTCCGGAATCTATCTTTTTTGGTACACCGGGTCTGAAAATTGTAGCGCCTTATACACCTTATGACGCCAAAGGATTGCTGAAGGCCGCCATTCGTGACCCTGATCCGGTGCTGTTTTTTGAAAACAAAAAATCCTACAAGCTGATCAAGGGTGAAGTGCCTGAGGATGATTATATTGTCCCGATTGGCAAGGCCAATCTATTGCGTGAGGGTGACGATATTACGGTCATTGGGTATAGCCAGCCGCTGCATTTTGTGATGCAGGCTGCTGAGGAATTGGAGAAGGAAGAGGGCATTACTGCACACGTTGTGGATTTGCGCACACTCCAGCCGCTCGACCGCCAGGCCATTATTGAGGCTGCACGCCATACTGGTAAGGTACTTATCGTGCATGAGGACAACAAAACAGGCGGCATCGGCGCTGAGGTATCGGCCATTATTAATGAAGAATGTTTATTCGAGCTGGATGCCCCGATTGAGCGCCTGTGCGCTCCGGATGTGCCTGCTATGCCGATCAGTCCACCCATGGAGAAGTTTTATATGTTGAACAAGGACAAAGTAAAGGAAGCCATGCGTCGTCTTGCCGTGTTTTAAAATGAAGCAGATTGGACGAAAGCATTCCAAAAGTGTAGCGAGGGCAGCGGTAAAAGGCGGCCTCCTATGATGTTAAGGAGTTGAAAAAATGCCAGACCAAACACAATGGAACGACGTCATCATGCCTCAATTGGCAGAATCTCTCGTATCGGCGACCATCGCCAAATGGTTGAAAAAACCTGGTGATACAGTGGAGCAGTTTGAGCCGATTTGCGAGGTCATTACAGATAAAGTAAACGCAGAAATCCCATCCACATTGGACGGAATTATGGGTGATCTGTTAGCAGAAGAAGGTCAGACGGTAGCTGTAGGTGAGTTGATTTGCCGTATCCAGACCCAATCGTCTGCACCTGCTACATCAGCGACTTCTGCTGCATCAGCAGCCCCGAGCAATGCGCATGCACAATCCCAGCAGGGAGCCGCTTCCGATCAATCCATGCGGGGACGGTTTTCCCCAGCGGTACAAACGCTGGCTGCTGAACACAATGTAGACTTAAGTCGAGTACCAGGCACCGGCATGGGGGGACGAATTACTCGCAAGGATGTCCTGAATTATGTGCAGCAGGGCGGTTCCGCACGGGCTGGAGTATCAGAACAGCCAACCGAATTGGCGCAGGGACAAGGATCGCCTTTTACTGGAATCCAGTCTTCTCCAGCTCAGCGTAGTACACCGATTCAAAATATGGACCCAGCTATTCCGGTGCGCAATAGCGGCATTCATTTAACGGAAGCTCCAAAGGTTCCTATGATCGAAGTTGAGGGTAACAGCAATAACAGATCAGAATATTTTATAGATGTGACGCCTATTCGGAGTGCGATTGCCCGCAATATGCGGCAAAGTGTTTCAGAAATTCCACATGCCTGGACGACGATTGAGGTGGATGTGACCAATCTGGTGATGCTCCGCAACAAGATCAAAAACGAGTTCAAACAAAAAGAAGGGATCAACATTACGTACCTCGCTTTCCTCATGAAAGCAGTCGTGAATGCCATCAAGGAATATCCGATCATGAACTCGGTGTGGGCAGTGGATAAAATTATCATCAAAAGAGATATCAATATTTCGCTGGCTGTCGGTACGGAGGATTCAGTCCTCACCCCTGTCATAAAAAAGGCGGATCAGAAAAACATTGCCGGATTGGCTCGTGAAATCGACGAGTTGGCTCGTAAAACACGGGAAGGAACGCTCAAACTGGACGATATGCAGGGCGGAACGTTCACGGTGAACAACACAGGCTCCTTTGGCTCAATTTTGTCTTATCCGGTGATCAACTATCCGCAGGCTGCGATTCTCACCTTTGAATCCATTGTCAAAAGACCGGTGGTCATTGATGATATGATTGCGGTTCGTTCGATGGCTAATCTATGCTTATCGCTGGATCATCGCATCTTGGACGGTGTGATTTGCGGACGATTCCTGCAACGAGTCAAAGAAAACCTGGAAGGCTACACCTTGGATACGAAGCTGTACTAATATCCAGAACAGTTGGGGCATCCGATCAGTTGGGTAAATGGACGGAGAGGAAGTGACAGGCCGTGGACAGACGACCGCTTGAAGTAACCTATATTGATAGGATGGAATATGCTCATGCATGGGATGTTCAGAAGGAAATTGTAGGCAAGCTGGATGCTGGGGAAGCAAGGGAGACACTTATGCTTCTCCAACACCCGCCAACCTACACGATTGGCTCTCAGCGGCATCCTGAGCATTTGCTGCTTACACCCGAGCAGCTGGAGGCTCAGGGAATTAGCGTCTTTCAGATTGATCGCGGAGGAGACATTACATATCATGGGCCGGGGCAGCTTGTCGGATACCCTTTGCTTATGCTCGGTAATCAGGAAGCGCTGAATCTGCACGATTACCTTCGGAGTTTGGAAGAAGTAATCATTCGATTGCTGGCAGCTCATGGGATAGAGGGGAATCGTAAGCCTGAATACACAGGGGTATGGGTCGGGAATCTTAAAATTGCGGCCATTGGTGTGAAATTTAACAAGTGCAAGCACCGGCGGGGCTTTGTAACCAGTCATGGCTTTGCCTTTAACATCAAATCAGGGATTCAGCATGAGGGGTTTAAAGGTATTGTCCCGTGTGGCATACAGGAATACGGCGTGACTTCACTGGAGGACTGTACACAGCAGACTTTTTCGGTGGAGCAGATTGCGAAGGAAATTGTACCGCACTTCGAACAGCAATTTTCGTTTGCTGCGGAATGGCAAGCGCATCCCTAACTTATAAAGGTAAGGCGGGCTATAACGTGATTTACACGAAAGCCCGCCTGTTTGCTTTCACAGCAGCTTGTCCACTCACAGCCTTTACGGAGCCGTGAAACGGCTGTATAGGTTGAATGTAGTTGGCCATTATAACGGCATAATAAATGGTTCAATGACCATAAATAGTGTAGAGCCAATCATAGCGGCAAGCATAACGTAGACGAAAAAACGAACCCATTTTTTGTTCGACATGTGTAACTCCTTTAGTAAAGGTTTAAGTCATAAATAAGACCATCTATTCGTATTGTAGCGTAATCGGGAAAGAGAGGAAAGTTTAATGAAAGCTAAAGCAGTGAGAGAACGAATCGTACAGGAATTTATGGAACTTGTACAGGTGGATAGCGAAACGAAGTATGAGCAGGAAATAGCACGTGTTTTGAAAGGAAAATTTAATGCGCTTGGGCTGGAGGTTACGGAAGACGATTCCCGTGAAAGAACAGGACATGGCTCAGGCAACCTGATCGTCACCTGGAAAGCAGAAGGTGTGGAGAAAGCGCCTAAATTGTTTTTTACCTGCCACATGGATACCGTTACCCCGGGCAAAGGAATTAAGCCACAGCTGGGTGAAGATGGCTGGATTCGTAGTGACGGTTCAACGATTCTGGGATCGGATGACAAGGCGGGAATTGCTGCATTGTTTGAGGCAATTCGCGTCGTGCGTGAGCAGAATATTCCCCATGGTCAAATTCAGTTCGTCATTACCGCTGGAGAGGAATCCGGTTTGATGGGTGCGCGAGCGATGAAGCCGGAAGTGCTGGATTCGGACTTTGGTTATGCATTGGATTCCAATGGGGAAGTAGGTTCCATTTGTATAGCTGCACCTACGCAGGCACGTATTGAAATGAAGATTACAGGGAAATCCGCTCATGCAGGTGTGAATCCTGAAGATGGCATTAGTGCCATTCAAGTCGCATCCAAGGCGATTTCCAATATGAAACTGGGCCGAATTGATAAAGAAACCACTGCAAACATCGGGAGCTTCGAGGGCGGTGGGGCAACGAATGTTGTATGCGATTTTGTACTTATTCGTGCAGAGGCGCGCAGTATTGTGCAGGAGAAGGTTAATCATCAAATCCAGCATATGCGTGAAGCATTGGAAACTACAGCGCGTGATTTTGGCGCACAGGGTGAGTTCCGCAGCGAGGTCATCTATCCGGCATTCAGCTTTACGGAGCATGATGAGGTTGTACAGGTGGCGCAGCGTGCAATTCAAGGACTGGGATTGGCAACGTCGACCTTCCATTCCGGTGGTGGCTCAGATGCCAATGTATTCAACGGACTGGGCATTCCAACGGTGAATTTGGCTGTGGGTTACCAGAACATTCATACAACAGAGGAAAAAATCAAGGCTGATGACCTGGTAAAGGTTGCTGAAGTAGTTGTAGCTCTCATTCAGGAGACTACGAAATAAAACTTGTATCTTATACACAAAGAGGTTCAGACTAAAGACAGGAATATCGTTCCTTTGTCTTTAGACCTGAACCTTTTTTGGTACGGACAGTGAAGCAATGGTGGCTGAAGGACCATGTTCCTTTTGCCATTGGCGCAAGAGGGCTTGAATCTGCCAGGCTTTACCGACAATATGGAGGCTGGTTTCGGTACGGTAGCTTTTCATATCAGTATCTCCTTATCACAGGAAGTGTTATATACCACCAGCATATGTCCACATTGGACAAGTTAGACTATCGTTGGCGATAATGGATAAAGAAAGATAGATGACGAAGAAGGAGACATACCGGATGAACGACCAAGTGAATCATCAAACGAGTGACACACATCGCAAGCCTTATTCCAATCCTGCATTAGAGGAAAAGACGGTGTCCACGCAGCCGATTTTTGAAGGAAAGGTCATTACGTTACAGGTGGACACGGTAGAGCTGCCCGACGGCTCCACTGGAAAGCGTGAAATCGTGAAGCATCCGGGTGCGGTGGCTGTATTGGCGCTGCATCAAGGGAAGATGCTGGTCGTGGACCAGTACAGACAGGCTATGGGGCGCTGTGAGATGGAAATCCCAGCAGGCAAGCTGGAACGAGGCGAAGATCCGATGGAAGCGGCGAGACGTGAGCTGAAAGAAGAGACAGGTTATAACGCCAAGTCGTTAAGGCTGCTGCATTCCTTTTATACGTCCCCCGGCTTTGCAGATGAAATCATTCATCTATATGTGGCTGAGGATATGGAGGCAGGGGAAATGGAGCCGGATGAGGATGAATTTCTGGAGCCGTTTGAGGTGACGCTGGAAGAAGCACAGGCGTTCATTCGTGAAGGACGGATTAGTGACGCGAAAACGATTTTGGCTGTCTATGCATGGCAGCTCCAACAACACACAGGGAGCTTTTAAAAAATATGAACGGAAATAAGGTAGAACTTACAGATTATTTCGCTGACCTCCATATTCATATCGGCAGAACAGAGAAGGGAGATCCGGTCAAAATCAGTGGCAGCCGCGATCTCACCTTCGCTAACATCGCCAAGGAAGCCTCCGCTCGCAAGGGGATCGGACTGATCGGAATCATTGATTGCCACGCACCAAATGTACAGGAAGATATTCGAGCCTATTTGCATACGGGGGAAATGACGGAAATCAACGGCGGTGGCATCGCATACCGTGATACAGTGGTTCTTCTAGGCACGGAGCTGGAATTTCGAGCCGAAGGACGTCCTGAAGCGCACGTACTGGCCTATTTTCCTAATCTGGCGGTGATGGAGGATTTTACGCAATGGATGGCCCGGCATATGAAAAATGTCAATCTCAGCTCACAGCGTATCTATGCACCACCACGCGAGTTACAGCAGCAAATTTACGGGCGTGGGGGCATCATCGTGCCTGCGCATGTGTTTACCCCTCATAAGGGCATCTACGGCAGCTCTGCGGCCCGCATGGAAGAACTGCTCGATATGGAGCTCATAAGTGGAGTGGAGCTGGGACTCAGCGCAGATTCATCTATGGCCGGAATGATCTCGGAACTGGATCGTTTCAGTTTTCTAACTAATTCCGATGCCCACTCGCTTGGGAAAATCGGACGAGAATACAACAAATTATCGCTTATGCAGCCATGCTTTGGTGAATTCAGAATGGCTTTGGAGCGGCGGGAAGGACGACGGGTGTGTGCCAACTACGGATTAAACCCCAAGCTGGGCAAATACCACCGTTCTTACTGTCAAAGCTGCGGTACGATTATTGACGAGCAACAGATGGCGGATGAACGTTGTCCAGACTGTGGTCATCCCAAGCTGGTGCGGGGCGTGCTGGATCGAATATGGAGCATTGCCGACCGTGAACAGCCCGTGATTCCCTCACATCGACCGCCGTACATTTACCAGATTCCGCTAGAATTTATCCCTGGTCTGGGCAAAGCCAAGCTGAACCATCTGCTGACCGCGTTTGGAACGGAAATGAATATCCTGCATAAGGTCAGCCAGGGAGAACTGGCAGCAGTTGTCGGCGACGTATTGGCAGAGCAAATCATACTGTCTCGTGAGGGACGGCTTTCTCTCGTGTCCGGCGGAGGCGGAACATACGGCAAAATAGCCAAGTCCTAGCAAGTCACGCCCTGATAAAGTCATATCAGCATCCGCTTGTTCATAACCATAAAATAACCTCAAATATATTTATGCCGCCGCAGGCTTGGCACATCTTTTGTGAATCTTTACTGCCACCATTCATAGCCATCAGCCGTCGGTTTCCGGTTGTTTTTTGGACAAACAAGCAGATGAAAGGGGCACAGACGCCGATGCAATGGTTTCGTCATACGTTAAAGGATCAGACGCCGTATTATGTTTTTTTGGCTGTGCTGTTTCTGGTGGGAGTTGTCTTTGGTGCTCTAATGGTAAATGCGCTCTCGCTGGAGCAGCTACAGGATTTGTCGCGCTACCTGAAGGACTTTTTTGCGACGGTCAATCAAAATGAGCAGGGCTTTGCTGATCCGCAGGCAGTCTCGACCTTTTGGGATAGCGTGTCCTTGCATTTGAAATGGGTCGGGTTAATCTGGGTGTGCGGCCTTTCAGTCATCGGTCTTCCCGGTATTCTCGTGCTGAACTTTCTCAAGGGTGTACTTATCGGATTTTCAGTCGGCTATTTGGTAGGGCAATATTCGTGGAAAGGGCTGTTATTTTCTCTCGTCTCGGTTGCTCCTCATAACCTGCTCGTGATTCCGGTGCTGCTTGTGTGCAGTGTGGCTGCGATGACCTTTTCCATTCATATGATCAAAACTAAAATACTCGCTACCCGTCCGTCTGACGGGATGCTGCGTCCTTTGCTGTCTTACGCAGGACTGACGGCTGTAATGATGCTGCTTCTCGTCGGCAGCGCGTCCTTTGAAACCTGGATCACCCCGGTTATGATGCAATGGGTCACTCCTATGCTGACGGCTTCCCTACCGTCTTAACCTGCTTCAAAATGTTTGACTTTATTTGTATACACCCCCTATAATAATAGGAGTGAAAAAAAGTGCAGTAGGCAGTAGCTTTACAGGGGGAGGGAGACACATGGAAGCACGGATCGAAAAAATTAAGCAGCAGCTGCAATCCCAGGGCTACAAACTAACGCCTCAGCGGGAAGCCACCGTTAGAGTTTTACTTGAGAACGAAGATGATCATCTGAGTGCGGAAGATGTATTTATGCTCGTCAAAGAGAAAGCTCCCGAAATCGGTCTGGCAACCGTATACCGTACCCTAGAACTGCTAAGTGAACTGCATGTCGTGGAGAAAATTAATTTTGGTGATGGCGTGGCACGTTATGATTTGCGTGGCGATACGACCAAACATCATCACCACCATTTGATATGTGTGCAGTGCGGCAGTGTAGATGAAATACTGGAAGATTGGCTTGGGCCTTTGGAAGAGCGTCTGGAACGGGAATATAATTTTACCGTAGTGGATCATCGTTTGGACTTCCACGGTATTTGTTATCGTTGTAAGGCGAAGAACGATACGACCGTTCAAAAGTCTTTGGGCAAAAACAAGAAAAACAAATCTCAGGATTAATAAGCTGACAACCCAAGCTCTCACCGACGAAGACGTGTTCGGGGGAGCTTTTTTGGCTGGGGATTTTTCAGTTAAAGACTTTTTTTTGCTTCGGGATGAGCTATACAGGACCAAGCGGTATAAAAAGGAATAGCTTGTCATATCCTTCCCTATAGAGCCTGAACAGGTTCTATATTCTGGGAAAAGGCGGCTGATCCACATGGTAATATCCTTGCGAAAAGGACTTAAATGGCTGCGGATGGTCATATTGTTCGGGGCTTTGGCATGTATGCTCTTTTATAGCCTCAGATTGTTTACGGATTGGATATCACCTGTAGATCATTACTGGATACCAGAAGGGCATGCAGTTAAGGTATTTGGCGGACAGGAATTGTCTGAGGGAACTGAGCATCAAATGGTGTTGTTGGAGCGTTTACGTTTCTTTTACTGGTATGGGGAATAGCTATGAATCGCTGTAGGTAGAACAAGGAGACTTTTACTACTCATGAAAATATATATTCAACCTTTCGTTCGATATATGGAAGAGGAAAAGGGCTTGTCGCACAGCACATTGGAAGCGTATCATCGGGACGTACAGCAGTTTGCCGAGTTTGCAGAAACCTGTGGCCTTGAGCAGCCGGACAACGTCCAGCGGTCACATCTGGTGCTGTATATGGGACATTTGAAGGAACAGGGGAAAGCAGCGGCGACGATCTCTCGCAGCGTTGCCTCCATTCGCTCCTTTTTTCATTTTCTGATTCGGGAGGGGATAGCAGGCCACGATCCGTCTGTTCTGCTAGAGTTGCCGAAAGCGGCCAAAAAGAAGCCATCGGTGCTTACGCAGGCTGAGATAGATCGTTTGCTGTCAGCACCTAATTTGACTGCCCCGCAGGGCGTACGGGATAAGGCGATGCTGGAGCTGCTGTATGCAACAGGTATTCGCGTATCCGAGCTGATTGCTCTGAACGTACGTGATGTGCGTACCGATCTGCGTTTTGTTCACTGTGGCGGCGAGGCAGGCAAGGAGCGTGTAGTGCCGATTAGCCGGGAAGCGGCACACTGGGCGCAGGCCTACATAGAGGAGCAGCGTCCATCGTTGCTGAGCTCCGTGCAGGACGAAGAAGCCCAGGCGGTGCAGGAAGCCTTGTTCTTGAATGTATCCGGACAGCGTCTCAGTAGACAGGGCTTTTGGAAAATAATTAAGAAGTACGGTCAGGAGGCAGGCATAAGCGAGGATATTATGCCGCGTGCGCTGCGGCATTCCTTTGCGGTACATATGCTGGAGGGCGGAGCTGATTTGCGCTCTGTACAGGAAATGCTGGGCCATGCCGATCTGTCCACGACGCAGGTATATGCACAGACGGCCAGACGGAGCATGAAGGAAGTATATGAAAAGCATCACCCGCACGGCAGCAACCGCACTTCTCATGAAAGCAAGGAACATCGGTAAAGAATCGGTACGATGCCCTGCTATCATAAGAAAAGTGTGACGATCACTATAACATAACGAGTGTACAAGTCAGGAGAGATATTGATGTCAACAGCCAACCAAGCTATGATTCAGGAAGCAGCAGAGTATATTTATTCCAAGAGCGGAATTCGTCCGGAAATTGGTCTTATTCTAGGATCGGGACTCGGGATTCTGGCCGATTTGATTCAGGATGGAATTAGCATTCCCTATCAGGACATTCCCCATTTTCCCGTATCGACGGTAGAAGGACATGAGGGAGAATTATTGCTAGGTTTGATTGAAGGTCGCGCTGTAGTCATGATGAAGGGACGCTTCCACATGTACGAGGGCTATGGCCCGCAGCTTACAGCATTCCCTGTTCGGGTCATGAAGCAACTGGGTATTCAAAGTCTACTGGTGACGAATGCGGCAGGTGGCGTAAATACATCTTACCAGGCAGGCGATCTGATGGTCATTTCGGATCATCTTAATCTGACAGGACAGAATCCGTTGATTGGACCGAATGATGCGGGGCTGGGCGTTCGTTTCTCTGATATGTCAGAGGCATACAGCCGCCGTCTGCGTGAAATTGCCAGACAAACAGCTGTCCAGCAGGGCTTTAGCTTGCAGGAAGGTGTATATGCCGGTCTGCTGGGACCAAACTACGAAACGCCTGCTGAAATCGTCATGCTGCGTACACTGGGCGCAGACGCGGTCGGTATGTCGACCGTGTCTGAGGTTATTGTAGCTCGTCATGCGGGCATTGAGGTGCTAGGGTTCTCCTGTATCACGAATATGGCCGCAGGCATTCTGGATCAGCCTTTGTCCCATGATGAAGTGATGGAGACGGCGGAAAAGGTACGAGAGCAATTTTTGAAGCTTGTGCTGGCGATTATTCCACAAATGTAGATAAAGTTATGCCGCTGAGTTAAAGAGGTGGCATGTAAGCAAAGAACCCCATATCCGAGCGCCCGCTGTTGGCCTAGGATATGGGGTTCTTTTTTGCGTCAAATGGTCTGAGTGCGGGGGATATCTTCTAATGAAGCGGGGATGTGCTCAATGCTGTCAAATTTGTTTTTTCAGCTACAGCCAGTCTATGCCGCTCCTGTACCTTGATGACAATCACCATAAAAATGATCCAGTAGATGGATAGTGAGTTCAGAAAACGACTGTCCGTTATATTGTTTAATACGATGAATAGGAAAAAGACCGCTGCTGTCAGCCATGTATACATATCAGCTTTGCCAATTCTGAATTTAAGTAAAGTGGTTATAACGAGTGTGATCGTGGCGAGGAGTCCTGTGAGGCCTACGTCGATCCACAAATCCCGGAAGCCGCTATGGCTGCTTGTCAGGTCAAACCGGATTCCACCCGCATAGATACTGGGCCGGGCTGCCCAGTAGGAGCCGTAACCATGACCAAACCAGTAATGGCTCTGAATAGCACCAGCAATCCCCTGCCAGATTTCAGTCCTTCCGGTCAGGGTTGTTGTTTTGCCGAACTCCGATGCAATTGCATCTCCATAAGTAAAAGTGACTACCAAGCCCAGCAGTACAATTAGACAGGAAGTGCTGATGAAAAAACCACGTAACGAAACGCTTCGAATTCTTTTAAATAGCAATATAAACAAAATGAATGCGAACAGCGAGGATGTCAGCACCAACGAGGTGGTAGATTGGCATTTAATGAGCAATAGGGTATTGAGTAAAATAAAGCCAATATGCAATGCTTTGCGTCTTCCTCTGAAGAAGTAAATAACATGTGAAACAAAACTTAATAGAGACAGGGTCCCGAGAGTGTTTTTGTGACCGGAGATTCCCTTCCACAGCCCAGTATGTTCTACACCTCCATGAATGGCAAAGGAGGGTACGAGTATAACAGCCAGTAGGTTAAGTACACTCAAAATACTTAACGTAACAACGAGTAGGCGAATGCAGTCCTGTGCTGTGTAGTGAGTCACGAAATAAAGGCCGAAGGTAGAGACGGCAAGGAACTTAAGCACCATCAGCATGGACGAGGTCTGCTCCTGTTCAGCCCACAAGCAGGAGGCGGCAATGTACATGATGAGCAAAGTCAGTAACGGATTGTCGACTAAAGTTACGATCACCGTTTTAAGCGAAGGCAGCAGCATGATGTAGCTGAATAACAGAATAAGCAGGGAAATCGTGATGACTCTGGGGGATAGGCCCTGACAGGCGAAAGGAATTGAAAAAGCCATTAAACCGGCCACTGTGAGTATGTGTTTCACGTTTTCACCGCCTAGATACGTTATGTATCTATATTATACAAATTGTATCGTCTTGTACAATAATAAAATATTTGTTTTCATTTTTTCAAGCCTAGAGCAAGCTCTCTTGTGCATATACTCAGTCCATGCCAATAATATGTTTTTTGTAAAATGGGGGTGTTCGGGTGACGGATCTTTTTACAGACCGTTTGAAGCTGAATTTGAGTGGTACAGGCAAAGAGTTGACACCACAGCAATTGAAGGACAATTTTAAAACCATTGAAAAAGAATTCCTCCAACGCAGTGTAAACGCAAGCTGGTTTGGAGCCGTTGGTGACGGTGTTCAGGATGACACGGCTGCCTTGCAGGAATTGATTAATAAGATCCCCGATTATTCCATTCTTCACATTCCCAGTGGACGGTACAAAATAACCTCAACTCTTAACATTCGCAAGCAGGGCGTTCGCATTTTTGGCATCCATAAGGGCAGATACCGACAAGGCAAGGGAGTTACGTCCATTGAATTTTATGGTACGGGCCCTTGTTTTCAGATTGGAGACGAGAGTCTGCCTTCATTTAGTGGTTTTCAAAATGTACAGTTTCATGACCTGTCGATCCGCTATGAAGGTACCGCTAGAGGCGCATTAAATAATCCGTTTTCACAGTCGGTGAAGCGCGGATATTATGGCAAAGGTACTGTAGGCATTCAGGATTGGAGGGGCGGCGGAGTTATTCTGGATAACGTGTTGATTGAGCATTTTGAAACGGCTTTTTGGGGTTATGAAAGCGATGTGAATTTATTTAATTGCACGGAGATTAATTACAATAAGACAGGGATTCACCTGCAGAATAGAAGCTCACAGTTTACAAGCATTGCGCTTTTTACATTGGGAAACGATACGGCGCTGGATCTTAATAGCTCCAACGGTGCCAGATTTATGGCTAGCCAGCATATCATGGACGGAAGCTCAACGGATATCCCTATTCTAATTAATGATTTTATGAATGCTGAATTTATAGGCTGCTGGTTTGAGGGATTGAGCAGAGAGCATAAGGTGACCGTGCCTTCTTTTATTCAGGTTGGTGCAACCAAGGAAACGAAAAACGTTGCCCTGCGCGACTCTATTTTGGCGATAGCTGACAAATACGATGATACCCAATCTGTGTGTAACTATTTTGTGGATGTGATCATTGGCAAAAAAGTTTTGGTGGACGAGGTGGGTGGTTATCCCCGTAATCTAAAGCAGCTTATTTCGTTTTCCGGCAGCTCATCCACACAGCAGGTGACACTTCGTTCGCATTTGGATTTTAGCTACAGCAATAATCGTTATGATGAGAACAACGGGACAGGGCAGGCTTTGCTGCTGGTGGAGAAATATTCGGATAATGGAATTGAGCATTTGTATGAAACCTTCGTCAAAGCCTATCTGGGAGCAAGGCAATCTCTCCCTGCAGGTAGCTGGCAGAAGGTAAACTTCAATCAAATCAACGATGATGATCTAACCGAATTCGATGCAGCAAGTAGTCGTTGGCGGGCCAAACGGGCTGGGAAATACAGAATACAAGTGTACATTTCGACCGATCCCCAGGTGGATGGAAATCGCACACGGCTCGCACTTCACTTGAATGATGAACAGGTTACAGGAGGCTCTGCTTATGCCTATCTTGATGACAGGATTATGGGTGGAATGAACTATAGCGCTTTGAGCGGGGCTATGGAAATGAAGCTGGAGGCAAATTCTTTTATTGATATACGGGTGTTCAGTCAGAATAAAACAGATATTTTGCCAGGGGGAGGGATTACGTATCTCACCGTTAGCCGAATTTAAACGAAGATTCTACCAGATCATAGATGTTCTGTATATGTAAAATCAGGAAATTTAGCGCCATGCTGACTCAGCTTGGTGCTATTTGATGTTTTTTGCCATATGGAATATTTTTCATCCATTCTGACGACAATGGTTAGCAGCACGCGAATAGGCCGGAGGGATAAGTATACGGGCTCCGGTGCTTTCCGCCAATATGTTGAGGAGGGAACCGATTGTGAAGAAAAAAGTGGTGGCGTTTATTCTGGCTTGTCTCGTGGCCTGGACTGCTGTCCCCGTCGGCGGTTGGGCCGAAGAAAGCAAACCTGAAAGCAAACCCAAAGAGGGCTCAGCGGCGGAACTGGCTCCTGAGGCTCACTCGGCGATCCTGATGGATGCAGATACCGGCACAGTTATTTATGAAAAAAACAGTCGTGAAAAGCTTCCTCCAGCAAGCATCACCAAAATTATGACGATGTTGCTAACGATGGAAGCTATTGATAACGGCAAGCTCAAGCTAACCGATAAAGTGCGGGCCAGTGAATATGCATCTTCAATGGGCGGCTCGCAAATTTTTCTGGAGCCGGGAGAAGAAATGACGGTCGACGAGATGTTGAAGGGAATTGCGATGGCCTCCGGGAACGATGCTTCCGTGGCCATGGCTGAGAAAATTGCAGGGTCTGAGCAGGCTTTTATCGAGATGATGAATGCCAAGGTACAGCAGCTAGGACTCAAGGATACTCATTTTGCCAATTGCAACGGTTTACCAGTGAAAAATCACTATTCTTCAGCGCATGATATTGCGGTTATGAGCCGGGAGCTGTTGAAATATCCGCAAATTACGAAGTATACAGGAGCATATCAGGACTATTTGCGCAAATCCTCGGTCAAGCCCTTTTGGCTGGTGAATACCAATAAGCTTGTGCGCTTCTATACCGGAGCAGATGGGCTGAAAACAGGCTATACGTCAGAAGCGAAGTTTTGTCTTTCCGCTACTGCAAAACGTGATGGCTTGCGCGTCGTAGCGGTTGTGCTAGGTGAACCGAATACCAAGACACGCAACAATGAAGTATCATCAATGTTCGACTACGCCTTTTCTCAATATACAATGAAATCTATATACAAGCCGGGTGACCTGCTGGGAAGTGTAAAAGTTGAAAAAGGTGTATTGCCGGAATTAAAAATTCAGGCAGATCGCTCCTACAGTGTGCTGGTGAAAAAAGGCGGAACTCAACAAACATTGCGTCATGAACTGCAACTGGCCCCAAGCCTTAAAGCTCCGGTCCGTGCAGGTGATCCGGTCGGCAAGCTGGTCGTCTATCAGGATGGTCAACGGCTAAAGGAGTTCAACATCACTTCGCCTGTAGCTATCGAGAAGGCCGGATGGTGGAAATTGCTAAAGCGTACCATGTCGAACCTATTTTCTTTGTAGATTTTACGGGGTTTTCTTCTAGTTTTGTCGGAGGGCAGGAATCGTCTGCGACTGCGTAGAAATCCTTGTCCAAGACGGGGAGGAGAGTGAGTAAGCATGAACCTGCAAATTGAAATGGAGCAACATCGGGGGGTACTTATTGTAAGACTGTCCGGTGAGCTTGATCACCATACGTCGGACATGGTCCGCATGCAAATGGATGAGGCGATTCAGCGTCGGCAATGCGAGCATATCGTAATCAGCCTGAAGAATCTTCAGTTTATGGACAGCTCCGGACTTGGCGTTATTCTGGGGCGGTACAAGCTGATCAAGCAAAAGGGCGGGAAAATGGCAGTTTGTGATGTCAATCCGCCAGTATATCGTTTGCTGGAGATGTCGGGGTTGTTTAAGATTATGCCTATCTATGACAACGAGGGAAATGCGCTCGCGGAACTGGAGGTCGTATCATGAGAGAAGGCACGGGAAACAATTTCATGAGCTTGCAGTTTGCCGCCAAATCCGAGAATGAAGCTTTTGCCCGCGTGGCTGTTGCAGCTTTTATTTCCAGGCTTGACCCTACAATGGATGAGTTGAGTGACTTGAAAACCGTGGTGTCTGAAGCGGTGACAAACAGTATTATTCACGGGTATGACAGTGATCCGTCAGGTGTCGTAACGATTAAAGTCGGTATTGAAGCGGACGTGATTACGCTGGTCGTTGAAGATGCAGGACGGGGAATCGAGGATCTGGAGCTGGCCAAGCAGCCTTTGTATACATCCAAGCCTGAGCTGGAACGCTCGGGTATGGGATTTACCATTATGGAAAACTTCATGGATGAGTTTGAGGCAGTCAGTGAGCCGGGCGGAGGCACGTCGGTCCGGATGAAGAAAAGGATTGAATCCAAGAAAGCTTTATACAATTAGGGGTTGATCCTATGGAAGCAGGAGGAAAAAAAACTTCACACAGCTATTTGGAGGATGCGGAAGTCAAGCGGCTCATTGCGTTAAGTCAATCTGGTGACAATGATGCCCGTGAGACGCTGGTCAATAGTAATATCCGGCTCGTTTGGTCTGTCGTGCAGCGCTTTATGAACCGGGGATATGAACCTGACGATCTTTTTCAAATTGGTTGCATCGGTTTGTTGAAATCGGTGGATAAATTTGATCTCAGCTATGAAGTCAAATTTTCAACCTATGCGGTACCGATGATTATTGGCGAGATTCAACGGTTTCTTCGTGATGATGGGACACTCAAGGTTAGCCGTTCCCTGAAGGAGACAGCCAATAAGGTTCGCAAAATGAAGGACGAGCTTTCCAAACGGCTCAACCGCCTGCCTACGGTCAAGGAAGTTGCCGATGAGCTGGGAGTTACGCCAGAGGATGTTGTTTTTGCGCAGGAGGCGAATAAACCGCCTACCTCCATTCACGAAACAGTGTTCGAAAATGACGGTGACCCTATCACGCTCATGGACCAGATTGCTGACGAATCACAGGAACGATGGTTCGACAAGCTGGCACTAAACGAGGCCATCGGCGGACTTTCCGAGCGGGAACGGTTAATTGTCTACCTGCGTTATTACCGCGATCAGACCCAGTCGGAGGTTGCAAGTCGACTTGGTATTTCCCAGGTCCAGGTATCTCGGCTGGAAAAAAAGATTTTGCAGCTGATTCGCGATCAGATTGCCCAATAATAGCAGTCAGGATTTTGTAAATTTTTTTGCTTACGTGAGTCTAAAGAGTATTCCAAAGCCATTCTAATGGCGTAGGATACTCTTTTTTGTGTAGGAAAAAGGATGAGCGAAGAATAGGTTTCCTTGCTTCGTTCCATAATAATCGGTAATTACGAGGATAAGGAGGGGATCGGATGACTCATAATCCGGCTCCTACAGTGGCTCCTATAGTTTACTTGCGGCTCCGCAGCCGTGTACGCATGATACAAGGACAGGACTTGCATTTGGGAGATGTAGCCCACCTGCTGGCCGATCCCGAATGGGAAACCGAGCTGCTTGAGCTTGTTCTCAAGCAGCCGCAGAAGCAGGACGGCAATTTGATACTGGTAGACATGCTACAAATCATTTCCAAAATTAGAGAGCATATTCCGGGCGTCGTAGTTGAATCTCTTGGCAAGCCGCATGTGCTCGTGGAACTCGTGGAGAAGCCCCGCAAGCCATCCAAAATACTGTTTGTTTTGGTATGGGTGCTTCTGTTTTTTGGCTCTGCATTAACGATTATGAATTTTCATGCTGACGTCAGCATGATGGAGGTTCAGGTTCGGATTGTAGAGATGATTACGGGACATAAGGATGAACATCCGTACCTGTTTCAAATTGCCTACTCGATCGGTATCGGCTTTGGCATGATCATATTCTTCAATCACTTGTTCAAAAAAAAGTGGAACGAGGAGCCGACGCCGCTGGAGGTGGAAATGTATTTGTATCAGGAAAATGTGGATCAGTACGTTGTGGCGGAGGAATATGAAAAAATGGCCCGCCTGCATTCAAAGGATAAGCAGCCATGACATTTGTACAGGGCGCGCTGCAGATTATTTTGGGCATCGCTGGAGGTCTGGCAGTGGGGAGCGGCGTAATCGCGTTTTTTATTGTGCTGGATATCATGCCGCGATTGGCCCAGCTCACCCGCACATATAAAAAGTCACGTGCATACGAAAAGGCGATGGTCTTAGGTTCAGTGGTGGGAACCGTGGCTGATTTTTGGAATATTTGCTTGCCATTACCAAAATTTTTTACATGGATACCCGGGTTATTTTGTGGATTGTTTATTGGTTTGCTCGCCGCAGCTTTAACAGAGGTATTAAATCTTCTGCCCATACTGGCCAAGAGACTTCATATGTCCGTCTATATGTTTGGCTTGCTGATGGCGATGGTACTTGGAAAGGTAACGGGTTCCTTATTCGACTGGTTTATATATAACCGATAACAATGAAAGCAGAGGGGACTAACGAGATGGATCACAGGGCAGATCAAGAGCATCAGGAGCATGTTCAGGCAGACGGAGCAATAGGAAGGGAAAATGATACTGACGGGGAAAATCTGAGCTTATGGAAGCAAAAGCAAGAGCAGGAAGCGAACCGTCTTAAGCACAAAAAAGAAAGTGAGCGTTCTGATAATGTAGAGGAATCCATTCGATATTGGCAGATTGAGGATGATATTTCGCCAAAGATGAAGGATAATCGCGAAACACTCAAAATGGTATTGGGTCTGGGAGAGACTTTTGATGTTGTATTCAGGGAAATGACAACGGGTGGCCGCCATATCGGGTATCTGTTCCTGAATACCTTTGCCAAGGATCAGATCATGCTTGAGGTGCTAAAGCGGCTCACCTATCTGACGCCGGATGATCTGACTTCAGATGGGCTGCAAGCATACTTTGAATATTATATCCCGCATATTCAAGTGGAAAAGACGGACAAAATGTCGGTTGTCATCAATAAAGTGCTGGCAGGCTATAGTGCCTTATTTATGGAAGGCGAGCGTTTTTCCGTCGTTCTGGATACCCGTAATTACCCCGTACGTAGTCCGGAGGAGCCTTCGTTGGAGCGAGTCGTGCGCGGCTCCCGGGATGGATTTACCGAGACGATGCTTACGAATGTAGGGCTGGTACGCCGTCGTTTGCGAGACCCCGGACTTAAGTTTGAGGCTATGCAGGTTGGACGCCGAACCAGAACGGACATATGCCTGGGCTACATTGATGACATCGTGGATAAGGTGATGGTGGATACCGTACGCGACAAAATTAAAAACGTCAATCTGGACGGAATTCCGCTGGCGGACAAGCAATTAGAGGAGACGATTATCAATAAAGGCTGGAATCCATATCCATTGGTACGATATTCGGAGCGACCAGATGTCGTGGCTTCGCATATTATGGAAGGAAGACTCGTTATTTTCGTAGATACCTCACCCAGTGTAATGATCTTGCCAACCACTTTTTTTGACTTGTGTCAGCATGCGGAAGAAAATCGCCAGACGGCATTTATGGGAAGCTATTTGCGCTGGGTACGCTTTATTGGAATTTTCGCCTCGATGTTTTTGCTTCCGATGTGGCTGCTTATGGTTATCAATCCTGAACTAAAACCGACATTTCTCGATTTTATCGGTCCTCAAAAGCAAGCTCACCTTCCGCTGATCGCCCAGTTTATCATCGTGGAGCTAGGGGTCGATCTTATGCGTATGGCTGCTGTCCATACACCCACACCGCTAGCTTCCGCAATGGGCTTGATCGCAGCCGTTTTGGTCGGTGATATTGCGGTTAAGTCAGGGCTGTTTGTGAATGAGGTTGTGCTGTACATGGCTGTAGCTGCTATCGGAATGTTCGCAACACCGAGCTATGAGCTGGGACTGGCCAATAGACTGATTCGGCTATTTCTACTGATCGCTGTAGCTATTTTCCATGTTCCAGGCTTTGTTGTAGGCACGACGCTGATCATATTGATGCTGACGCTGCATCGGTCATACAATTCTTCGTACTTGTGGCCGTTCATCCCTTTTAATGCCAAGGCGTTAGCTTCCATTTTGTTTCGCGTGCCTGTACTAGATGCGCCTAGCCGCCCGTCATTTAATAAAACAAGGGACAATACGCGTATGCCCCATACGAATGCCAATACAGATTCGGACTCAGGCAATGGACAGGAGCATTAATCTAAATGATCTGCATAAAAATCCATTGTTCTTAATGTTTTTTTTGCTATACTGGTGTAAACATTCGATGGAATATGAATAGCTTGTTCCAGAAAGAGAGGCGCCAGAACATGTATTTGCATGGAAGCAGTAAAATTAACAGCAATGGACATTTGGAAATTGGCGGATGTGATACAACGCTTTTGAAAGAGCGTTTTGGAACACCACTATATATTGTAGATGAACAGTTAGTACGCCGGCGCTGTCGGGAGTTTATAGAAGCTTTTCATGAAACCGGGTTGAAGTTTCAAGTTGCTTATGCAAGCAAAGCATTTTGTGTCATGGCGATGTGCGCTTTGGCAGCAGAAGAAGGGATGTCGCTCGACGTTGTTTCCAGTGGAGAGCTGTTCACTGCGCTTCAAGCAGGATTTCCGGCGGAGCGAATCCATTTTCACGGCAACAACAAAACACCGGAAGAAATTGAAATGGCGCTGGATGCGCAAATTGGCTGCTTCGTGGTCGACAGCGAGATGGAGCTTCATTTGCTGCAGGCCCTTGCTTCCGAGCGGAAACAGCAGGTCAATATTTTATTGCGGGTTACCCCGGGGGTAGAGGCGCACACGCATGAATATATGGCCACAGGCCAGGAGGACTCAAAATTTGGTTTTGACATTGCGAACGGTACAGCGCGCCAAGCGGTGGAGAAGGCTATCGGGTTGAATCATCTGAACCTGTTGGGGATACATTCCCATATCGGCTCGCAAATTTTTGAAGTGAACGGCTTCCAAATGGCTGCCGAACGGGTTGCCGTTTTTTCCAGAGAAATCAAGGAACAGCTTCAGTTTTCTTTCAAGGTTATTAATCTGGGTGGAGGATTTGGCATTCGTTACACAGATGAGGACACACCGTTAAAAATTTCCACCTATGTACAGGCTATCGGCGAAGCGGTTAAAACCCATTTTTCCGGGCTTTATGATGAGCTTCCAGAAATTTGGATTGAACCGGGACGCAGTATTGTAGGCGATTCGGGCACAACCTTATACACGGTAGGAAGCATCAAGGATATTCCGCAGGTACGGAAATATGTCTCGGTAGACGGCGGTATGACGGATAATCCGCGTCCGGCGTTATATCAGGCCAAGTATGAAGCGATGCTGGCGAATCGGGCACAGGATGCGAATGAAGAGACCGTGTCCATTGCAGGCAAATGCTGTGAAAGCGGCGATATGCTGATTTGGGATGTGGAGCTGCCTCGCCCGATTAGTGGGGATTTGCTCGCTGTTGCCTCAACCGGAGCCTACAATTACTCCATGGCAAGTAATTATAACCGGATACGCCGCCCGGCGGTGGTATTCGTCAACAATGGCGAAGCCGAACTGGTGGTGCGTCGGGAAACCTACGAAGATATCGTACGCAACGATGTTGTACCGCAGCGCTTGGTTCGTGAGTCAGCCAGTTCAGCGGTTCATCCGGGCGCCAAAATTACCGTTTCGTCCTGATTTTTGATATGTGTGAGTAAGCAGACCATTGAGCCGGGGATATTATACCGGTACAGTGGTCTTTTTTTGGGACAAGGCTTTGCTAAGTGCAGCAATTCATAGTAAACTGGAACTTGATGTTATTTAGCTTTCAAAACAGGTTGAAAAGGAGATACAAACAATGAAAAAAGGTAGAATAGATCTTGAAAACGGCGGTATCGTCGAAATTGATTTTTTCCCGGAAGAAGCTCCTAATACGGTTGCTAACTTTGAAAAGCTGGCTAACAGCGGCTTCTACAACGGTCTGAGCTTCCACCGTGTCATTCCGGGCTTTGTTGCTCAAGGCGGTTGCCCAATCGGCAATGGCACAGGCGGCCCTGGATACACCATTGACTGTGAAACTGCTACGAATACCACAAAGCATGCCAAAGGCGTTTTGTCCATGGCTCATGCAGGCCGCAACACAGGTGGCAGCCAATTCTTCATCTGCTACGCTCCACAGCCGCACTTGGATGGGGTACATACTGTATTTGGCAAAGTGACCAAAGGTATGGAATTTATTGATGCTGTAAAACAAGGCGACAAAATGAAAGAGGTTAAAGTATTTGACGCATAAAATGCCGTTAACTACTTGATTTCTTGTATAGCTACAATTAGGCCGTTCTGTCTTTCGACAGGGCGGCTTTTTGTTGTCTTTTGTTTGACGGTTTGCTGTTTTTCACAATAACGCAGTAATTAAAGTGAGTAAGATCACATTCGAAAAGTAAGCGTTATGATAGCCTTCTCATGAGAATGCATTTTTTTAATTTTTTATGAGTATTTAAGCTCAGTCAAGGTGCAAAAGAAGGGGGCTTATCACATTGTCCATTTTAACGCGTACAAATCGACTCGGATTTTTTGAAATCCGGCTGGAATCCATTGGTGGACTCGGTGCTAATCTGGCTGGCAAAATGCTAGCCGAAACCGGGGTGCTTGGTTTGGGGCTAAATGCTTCAAATTTCTCGTCCTACGGTTCAGAAAAGAAAGGAACTCCTGTTAAAAGCTTTGTCCGCTTCTGTGATCCAGAGGTTGACATCCGTGACCACAGTCCGATCGAACAACCACATGTGGTAGGCATTTTCCATGAAACGTTATACAAAACAGTAAAAGTGATCAGCGGACTTCCAGCTGATGGGATTGTTGTAGTCAATTCTACCCGACCGGCAGAGGAAATACGGGCAGATTTGGGACTGGTATCCGGTACACTGGCGGTAGTGGATGCGATGGGCATCGCACTGGAGGAGCGAACCAAACTGAATACGTCCATGCTCGGCGCCTTGTTCCGTGTATGTGATTTTTTAGACCCGGAAGCGATGAGATCGGTTATTCGCAGTACATTTGAAAAGAAAAATCCACAGCTGGTGGAGCCTAATCTGCGTACATTCAACCGTGGTTTTGACGAAATGGAGCTACACGTATATCCAGTTACCAGTGACGCGCAGGATCGGATTTTTGAACGACCACAGCCTTTGCTGGGTTATGAAACACAAGCATTGGGGGGCGTTATTGCCACACAGGGGAACAGTATGACGAGGGATGTTAGTGGCTCGCGTCAAGGTTATGTGCCTGAGTATGAAGCTGATAAATGTACTCAATGTGCCAAATGTGATTCGATTTGCCCGGATTACTGTTTTGTGTGGGAAGAGCAAGCAGACAAACGCGGAAGAATGATGCCATTTTTGCAAGGGATTGATTACCAGTACTGTAAAGGTTGTCTGAAATGCGTAGATATTTGCCCTTCGGGAGCGTTAAGCTCGCGGCGCGAGCAATGGGGATGGGCGGAACAGCATCGAGTTGCCCACCAATTTCCGGTATATGAAGGAGGTCGTATGTAATGGCGAAACTGGAGGAGGAGCTTAAACAAACAGGCGCCGCACAAGTGACCACGTTCGAATCCGGTAATGAAATGGCAGCTACAGCGGCTGCGCAAATCAATTATCATATGATGGGATATTTTCCGATCACTCCGTCGACTGAGGTGGCGCAGTATCTGGATCAGATGAGAACGAGAGGTCAGCATAACATCAAGCTGGTCGCAGCGGATGGAGAACACGGATCGGCAGGGATATGCTATGGTGCCGCAGCAGCGGGTGCAAGAGTGGTCAACGCCACCAGTTCACAGGGCTTTCTGTACATGCTGGAGCAGCTGCCTGTTCAGTCCGGTACCCGTTTCCCTATGGTGATGAATCTGGTGACACGCGCAGTCAGCGGCCCGTTGGATATCCGGGGGGATCATTCGGATCTGTATTACGGTCTGAATACGGGCTGGGTGATTTTGACGGCAAGCACGCCGCAGGCTGTATATGATATGAATATCATGGCCTTGAAAATTGCGGAGCACAGCGATGTTCGTTTGCCTGTGATGGTTGCTTATGACGGTTTTTATACTTCACATCAGAAGCGCAGAGTGCAATATTTTGCCGACGCGGAGACGGTTCGGGATTTTGTGGGGCCGAATCCCAACCTGAATTATGCGAATATTTTGGATTTTGATCATCCGGTCACGGTAGGCGCCCATATGAATGGCGATGATCTGACGAACAATCACGCCCAGCTGTCTGAGGCATTAAGACGGTCTGAAGGAGTATATGAGCAGGTTGCGGCTGAATATGCCTCATTATCCGGTCGGGAATATCCGATTTTGGATCTTTATCATATGGAAGATGCCGAGGTTGCGGTATTCCTGCTGAATTCGGCGGCTGAATCGGCCAAGGACGTGGCGGATCAGCTCCGCGCGCGCGGCATTAAGGCCGGAGTCGTTCGTCCGAATATCATCCGGCCATTCCCGGCCGCGCAGCTGCGTGAGGCACTGCGCCACGTCAAGGCGCTGGTGGTTGGCGAGCGTGCGGATTCGTATGGCGCCGATGGCGGTAATTTAACGCACGAAATCAAGGCGGCTTTGCAGGAGGACCCGCTGAACAAGACGACTGTATTGTGCCGCATTTTTGGCCTTGGCGGCAAGGATTTTTATGCGGAAGACGCAGAGGCGTTCTTCCAGCTGGCGATCGAGGCGGCAGAGGCCGGTCGTGCGGAGAAGCCATTTGATTATTACGGCATTCATCCGGGTTCACCGGATAAGGTGATGCCGCAGGTCATGCAGCCGCCACGGGGTGATGCGTACCGCACGGGACTGATTCAGGTCACGCCGGACGAGGCGACTGGCAAGCTCAAGGTCAAGGTACCACCGCTGCGTTCGCTGACGACCAAGCCACGTCGTCTTACACCGGGTCACGGGGCTTGTCCGGGCTGCGGAGCATTATCTGCGCTCGAGCTGTTTTTCAAAGGGATTGAGGGCGATATTGTTGTATTGTTCCAGACAGGCTGCGTCTATGTGGTCACAACAGGTTATCCTTATACATCACACAAGCAACCGATGATCCACAACCTGTTTCAAAATGGAGCAGCTACACTTTCGGGAGCACTGGAAGCTTACTTGGAGATGAAGCGCCGCAATGAGATTGAGATGTCCGATGATCCGACCTTTATTATGATCAGTGGCGATGGCGGGATGGATATTGGCATGGGCTCCGCGATTGGTGCGGCTCTGCGCAATCATAAGCTGATCATGCTGGAATATGATAACGAGGGATACATGAACACAGGTTCGCAGCAATCGTATTCGACTCCGGTCGGTCATATGACCAGTACGTCGGGTGTAGGGAAGATGCAAAAAGGCAAGCAAGGGCATCACAAGGACACTGTGCAAATCATGGCCGCCTGCAATATCCCGTATGCCTTCACGGCGGCTGAAAGCCATCCGCAGGATATGCTGCGCAAAGCGGCCAAGGCGCAATGGTATGCAAATAATGTGGGAACGGCCTATGGAAAAATCCTGTGTGCCTGCCCGCTGAACTGGAAATCGGAAGATCGGCTGGGCACCAGCATTGTGGGGGCCGCTGTCGAGTCGTGCTTCTTCCCATTGTACGAAATTGAGCAGGGCAGTACGACGATTACGTACAATCCGGAAGACAAGGGAAAACGGATTCCAGCTGCAGAGTGGCTGAAATTAATGGGGAAAACAAAGCATTTACTTAAAGAGGAAGCTACGTTGGCTGCCTTTGAAGCAGAAATTGAACGCCGCTGGACCATTTTGAAAAAGAAACATGAAATTTCGGAGCTTTAATCCGCTTCATTGCATAATCCATTTTAAACATTGTTAGAAGATGTATAGATACCGATTCCAAAAAGATTCTTTGCGCTTGTTGCGTGAAGAATCTTTTTTGTCGTTTATGGGATGAAGCATAAAAAATCAGGTAATGATTTCCGATATAGGAGTGGAGGCCTATATGAAAATGAATAAATAAGAGTCTTCTTCTGAATTTTTAGATGCAATGAGGTGCAGGTATGATTAAGCTGAATACAGTTGAAATAATCGAAATTATAAAAAAGCAAATCCCCAAGGTCATGAACATTAAGCCCGTGGAGCTGAAATTTACAGATGACTTTGGACGGGCATCACTGGCGGGGACAGAACATAAATTTACATTGACTAATCAGCATTATTCCGCCAAGGTGATGGATTGCGTATTGGAGACGCAGGTGCGTCCGATATTAATGTGTGAAATTATTTATTTTCTAAAATGTGAGTTTATTGACGGGCATGTTGAGGTGCGGTTAGATTATGATGCAAGCTCTGAAGGCGGCCACGAACCTACGGCTTCAGCGGTTATAACCTTTGACCATGCTACGCAGCTCGGCCTGGAAGAACTGGCTGACCTGATTGATCTTGCCCTTCATATGAATGATAAAGCCTGGTTTGAAGAACTCTCCAGTCAATATGTTAAAACAAAGGCAGGAGCATCTATCCGATAACTTGCTTTTTTTAGAGGTCGGTGCTAAAATACGTAACAAGTTTAATGTTAATTCAATTGAATAAGAGCAAGATCCTTCGGGGCGGGGTGAAATTCCCCACCGGCGGTGATGACGTGCTTGTGGATTGCTTTTGCGATAACAGCACGACTTAGTCCGTGACCCGGATGCTGAACGATTAGCAGAAGGTGGACCTGGTGCAATTCCGGGACCGACAGTATAGTCTGGATGGGAGAAGGATACAGAGCGCATGTGCATGACGTGACATGTGCCGATTTTTAGCATACGTAAATGTACGTACGGCTTATTTCGTTGTAATGCAGCATCGGACGACGGCTTTTTTAGCTTTCTTTTCCGTAGCTGTTCTGAACGCATTGGCTTGTATCGTAGTCATGCTTTTTATTGGCATACGTATTATTCGTAAGATTTCAGTTATGCATATGGATTGCTTCTTGTAGACTGTAATTTGACTCTCATCACCCCCACGACGGATAGATTCCGTGCTGGGGTTTTTTTGCGCTTACGACTGATGAATTGGGGATAAACTGAAACGAGATGGAAAGGAGTGAAGCTATGTTTACCGGGTTGGTCGAGGAAGTGGGACGCATTCAAACGATTTCAAAAAGCGGAGAAGCGATGGTACTGGGTATTGAGGGCTCCGTTGTCTTGGGTGATTTGAAAATAGGAGACAGTGTTTCCGTGAATGGTGTTTGTCTAACGGCGATACAGATCGGGGTTAAGGATTTTAAGGTTGATGTCATGCCGGAAACCTTTCGCAGCAGCAATCTGAGAGAACTCAAGTCCGGCAGCCGAGTTAATCTGGAACGGGCGATGGCGGCGTATGGAAGGTTCGGAGGACATATTGTACAGGGACATGTGGATGGAACGGGTACGATTCGCCGGGTGACATCAGACCAGAATGCGGTTGTGTTCGAAGTTGCGCCTTCTAATCAAGCATTATTTAAATATATTCTTCTCAAAGGTTCGATCACAATTGATGGCATCAGCCTCACAGTCGCCCAGCGCACAGGAGATACCTTTGCCGTATCCATTATCCCTCATACCTTATCCGAGACAGCCTTACAAGCCAAACGTGAGGGGGACACCGTCAATATTGAATGTGACATATTGGGCAAATATGTGGAACAGCTTTTGAATTACAGAGGCTTAGCGGCGATGGAGGGAGCAGAAAAAGCTCCTATCAGTCTGGACTACTTGGCGAAGCACGGCTTTGCCTGATATGGAATGGTACATCTGTTACGGAGCACTTAAGCACAAGAAATGAGGAGGACAGTGCTATGGATAGAGGGAGTCAAACAAGTTCTACGACTGAAGTAGTGGAACACGATGGGGCGGAGTTGGACGAAGAGATTCGTTTGGATTCCATCGAAGAAGCTTTGGAGGATTTGAAGAACGGTAAAGTAGTTATCGTAGTGGATGATGAACAGCGCGAAAATGAAGGTGATTTTATTGCATTGGCTGAAAAAGCAACCCCCGAGGTCATTAATTTCATGATCACTGCAGGTCGCGGGTTGGTCTGTGTGCCGATTACACAGCAAAGAGCCGAGGCGTTGGAATTGCACCCAATGGTGAAGCAAAATACAGATTTCCACGGCACAGCCTTTACCGTTTCGGTTGATCATATAAAGACAACGACTGGTATTTCGGCAGCCGAGCGTTCCTTAACCGTACGCGCCTTGGCCGACGAAACAGTCGTAGCAGGCGATTTCCGCAAGCCTGGCCACATGTTCCCGCTGATTGCCCGCGATGGCGGTGTTTTGCAGCGTGCAGGTCATACAGAAGCGGCAGTCGATCTGGCCCGACTTAGCGGCTTCAAGCCCGCCGGAGTTATTTGCGAAATTATCAAGGAAGATGGCTCAATGGCCCGTCTGCCAGATTTGATGGTGATCTCCAAGCAGTATGAGCTGAAGCTGATCAGTATTCAGGATTTAATTGACTACCGTCGTCGTTTATCGTTGTAAATCATTTTAAAAAAGAGAGGTTGATAAGCATGGCACGTTTTCTGGAAGGTAATCTTGTATCGGATGGTTTGAAATATGGTATTGTGGTAGGAAGATTTAATGAATTTATTACGAGCAAGCTGTTAAGCGGTGCAATTGACGCACTTCAACGACACGGGGCAAGGGAAGATGAGATTGATGTGGCCTGGGTTCCTGGTGCTTTTGAAATTTCATTGATCGCACAAAAAATGGCTGCAAGCGGCAAATATGATGCTGTTATTACACTGGGCACCGTGATCCGTGGTTCTACTTCACATTATGATATTGTCTGCAACGAAGTGGCCAAAGGAGTGGCAGCAATCAATCTGAAAACGGGCATACCCGTTATTTTCGGTGTTGTGACTACAGAAAATATTGAGCAGGCTATTGAGCGTGCAGGAACGAAGGCTGGTAATAAGGGTTGGGATTCTGCACTGGCTGCGATTGAAATGGCGAACTTGGGCAAGCAATTTTAATGATATGAGCAACTGAATAAGAATGGCATAATGCTAAGCGAAAAAGGGATTGGATTGTTAAGCAAGGCGATGACGTATATACTACAGAAAGAGGGATTGATAACGTAAAGCATAAGTGCTATGGGGAAAGGTATTGTTGAATGATGATTGGAGTAAGGCAGGGGGAAGCACATTGACAGTCGTAAATTACAAGCTGGAAACATTCGAAGGTCCGCTGGATCTGCTTTTGCATCTGATTGATAAAGCCGAGATCGACATTCAGGATATTCCGATTAGTGATATTACGGATCAGTATATGGCTTTTTTGCACAGTATGCAGGAGTTGGAACTGGACATTACGAGCGAGTTTCTGGTGATGGCGGCGACACTCTTATCCATTAAGAGTAAATTGCTGCTTCCCAAACCACCTGTGATGGAATATGACGATTTGGACTTTTATGAAGAAGAGGATTATGATCCGCGCGAGGAACTGGTCCGCAAGCTGGTGGAGTACCGTAAATATAAAGGGATTGCTCGCCATCTGAGTGAACGTGAATGGGAACGGAGTCTGATCTACGGTAAAGAGCCGGAAGATCTGAGTACATTCCTGCCCACCGAACCCGTAAATCCGGTGCACGGGCTGCATACAAGCGATTTGGTCGCGGCCTTTCAGCGTGCATTGCGTAAAGCAGAACGACGTACGACGGTAACTCGTGTCCACCGCGATGAAATTTCAGTCAAGGACCGTATCCGCCAGGTTGTCGGGGTGTTAGAGGGACTCGGGACAGGGGGGCGCTTTCTGTTTTCCAAGCTGATGCATGAGGATATGTACCGGCATGAAGTGGTTGTAACCTTTTTGGCTATTCTCGAGCTGATGAAAATGAAGCAAATTTTCTGTTATCAGGAGAAGATTTTCGATGATATTGTAATGGAGTGGAGAGGGGATTTACGGGTTAATGGACTATCTGAAGCTGAAATCAATTATTGAGGGGCTGTTGTTTCTTGCGGGAGAGGAAGGATTGTCCGCCAAGCAGATCGCCGACATTGTAGAGCAGCAGCAAGAGCTTGTTGAAAAAAGTCTGGAGGATTTAAAGCAGGACATGGAGCAGGGAGGAAGAGGTCTGCAACTTGTCCGTATCGCCGGGAATTATCAACTTGCAACATTACCTGAGCATGCACCCTACTTTGAAAAGCTTGCCTACTCTCCGGCACGTGCCTCACTGTCTCAAGCCGCTTTGGAAACACTGGCCATTGTTGCCTATCGCCAGCCCATTACAAGAGTCGAAATCGAAGATATTCGGGGCGTCAAATCCGAGCGGGCCATACATACACTGGTCAACAAGGAGCTTATTGAGGAAAAAGGTCGGGCCGAAGCCATTGGTCGACCGATATTATATGGAACGACGAAATCATTTTTGGATTATTTCGGTCTAGGCTCTCTCACGGATCTACCCCAACCAGAGATATTCGAGGATTCGGACAATTTGGAGGAAGAGACACAATTATTGTTCGAGCGTCTGGAGAGCAGTCAGCCTGCTGCAAACGATTCGGATCTTGAACCCTGATATAGAAGGAAACAGCCAGTTCTCGCAGAGGGGAACTGGCTGTTTGGCATTTTGGGATGCATGATTTTCCGGGAAAGAGCCATACTATTTTTACCATGGTATATCCATAGAAAAAGGCAGGGAGGACTCGCCAGTGTGGAAATGGATCGGTATCGCCGTCATCGTCATCATATTACTTGTGCTGGCTATTTTGCTCTCTCGTATCCGGTGGAAGCTGGATATTGCCAAGCATGACAATGATGATCGGGCGCATCTGGAGATCAGATTTCTGTACGGGTTAATCAAAATCAATTATGATATTCCGGCTATTCTGATAGCAAGCTTGCAAAAAGGGCTTCTTTATCGGCTTGACCGCGACAAAAACATACATAAAACTGATGCTTCCGTGGATAGTGGAAATATTAATGCAGATAAAATTAAGCAATTTATACACGATGTACGAGTTTTACTCAAAGGAACGAAAGCTCTGCACCGATGGTTGCGGCATACGTTAGCCCATGTGATGATATCCAAAATGGAATGGTCCACCAATATCAGTCTTGCTGACGCTGCCTATACGGCTACCTCAACGGGTGTTCTATGGGGCTTGAAAACGACGCTGATCGGTTATGCATCCAGCTTTGTACGCATGAACTGTACACCCAAGCTGTTTGTTGTACCCTATTGGGCGGATCGCCTGCGTTTTACCACCACATTGACCTGTGAAGGAAATATATCGCTCGGATATTTATCTTTTTCCATGCTCACATTAGCTTATCGTATATGGCGCGTTCCGGGTGGACCGGAGGCCTGGAGACGGGTTTTTTCCAAGAAACCCATTCAGCATGAGGGATGAGCGATACATATTTTCTTAGTGGTCTGCGCACAATAGCGAAAGAAAAGGCAGTCTACGCTTGAGATAAGCAGAGGAGGAATAATCATGTCAGATCACCCGATTCAGGGGCTTATGCAAACTGCGATGGAAAACATCAAAGCCATGGTAGACGTGAATACGATTGTCGGAGAAGCAGTGGAAACACCCGATGGTTCCGTTATTTTGCCAATCAGTAAGGTGGGTTTTGGCTTCGCAGCCGGTGGGAGTGACTTTAATGTAGATGAAGAGGTCCATACTTCCTCAGCAGCGGGAAATCATAGCGGGAAGGAAGGACATCCGTTTGGTGGCGGTAGTGGTGGCGGTGTATCTATTCAACCGATTGCATTTCTGGTTGTTGGCAAACAGGGAGCACAAATCGTTCCTTTGGACAATCAAACACATCTGATTGAGAAGATAATCGATTCCACCCCCTACCTTATTGATAAGGTGCAGTCCATCTTCCAAACTGCGGGCAACGCTCAGCAAAATCCAAAGGTAACTGTAGATGTCACTACAAATCAAGATCACAGTCACTCGGGTCCCGCTTACTTGTAAAGATTATTGAACTAAAATGTTTCTTCAGGAGGGTATCCCGAAGCCGAGTAAGGGCTAAGGAATACCTTCCTTTTGTTTGCAATTTCTTCTATCCACGAATATACCGCCTTCGACCAATGACTGCATGAACACGTCGACCAAGTTCCTGTTGATAAGAAGTAGACAGCGATCGTTCAACCTCTCGGTATCCTTCAGGAGCGAACTGGGATAAATAGATGAAGTCCGGATAAATCACTTCATCCGTCATATAAGCAGATATTGTGGCCTCTGGCCGACGATGCTGATTGAGTGAATCAATAATACCTCTTGCTGGCAAGATGCCGATTCCATGTCCATAAAAAAGGTTTTCCTTCAGCTTAACAACATTTTCTCCTTTCCACTCCAAGGTATCAGGTGACACATCTGGATTATTAAAATATAGGATATCGCCCGGAGACGATTTGTGACTTCCCTGCACCTGTATGAGCTTGAGGTCACTGTCATAGTGCCAATCATACAACAGCATATCTGCAAAAATCCGATTAAATTCACTTTCCAGAATGGAATCCAGCACTGCTTTGTACAGTACAATGACCATAGCTGTTGCACATTCAAAGGCATATTGACCACCATTTGTAAAGATATCCCTGATCCCCTGCGCCGGAGTGACACCTGCTTTGATCTGAAATCCACCCTTTGCCGTCAAATCCCAGAACTGCGGATTACGACGCGCGGTCGCAAAAGTGGCAAAGGATACGCCGCTTCGATTTAATCCCTCTGCGGACTCTACAATCCGTGATCTTAAAATTGCTTCAAACTGTAGGCGCTGCATGCTGTACACCCCCATCCATATTCAACATTTAGCTACTCCAGATTTTGCAAATCCTCAACTATATATATGTGATCAGGAGTGTAAATTGCCTGATCGAGCAACCCTGCAGAGGAATTTTCTGTTATAAAGGTGGACATACTTTGAACAGCTTGGACATAGAATGGTACAAGACTTGCTCAAAACCGGAGGAATCCAAATGTTTAAAAAGAAGCAACACATCCACGCGGGCCAAAACCAGCTTTCGTTTAAAGCATGCGCCTTTGTTTTGCCGCTGGCACTGCTGCTTATTGTGTCATTGCTGCTCGTTTTGCTGAATCCACAGCCCGTTCAGGGAGCGAAGAAGACGGAAATGACCCCGCCTGCATTAAAGACCCATGCACAGGCCTCCTCTTTAATTGATGTCACATCAGGAAGAATCATATATGCTGCCGAGGGTGACCGGGAGCTGCGCATTGCCAGTTTGACCAAAATAATGACCGCTATCGTGGCTATTGAGCATGGGCGTTTGCAGGATCGGGTAAAGGTTAGTCCGACGGCGTACGCCAAAGAAGGTTCGTCGCTTTTTCTGCGAATGGGGGAAGAAATGACGCTGGAAAATATGTTGTACGGTCTGATGCTCCGTTCCGGTAATGATGCCGCTTCTGCCATTGCCGAGCATGTGGGTGGGACAGAAGAGGGATTCGTTCATTTGATGAATGATAAGGCGGTTCAGCTTGGGCTAAGTCATACGCATTTTGCTAATCCTCATGGACTGGATGTCGAAGGGCATTATTCCTCAGCGAATGATATGGCTCGGCTAACCGCCTATGCGCTGCATAATCCAACCTTTGCCCGTATCGTTAAGACTGAACTGAAAAAGGCGCCGAATCCCAACAATTCCTGGGATTACTCGTGGCATAACAAAAACAAAATGCTGCGGCTCTATGAAGGGGCTGACGGTGTGAAAACTGGCTTTACCAAGAAAGCCTTCCGTTGTCTCGTCAGTTCGGCCACGCGGGATGGTCGCCAGCTTGCCGCTGTTACCTTGAATGACGGGGATGATTGGAATGACCATGCCCGTATGCTTGATTACGGGTTTCGATATTATCCACTCATTCCGATTACGGACAAGCAACAACCGATTAACGGGTATCCGCTATTAACGGGTGCTAGCTTTGCTTATCCTCTGCACGACGGTGAGAAGACCCGGCTGCATAAAAGATTAGTACTATACAAAAAGTCCCGTTCTGCGGGGAGAGGGGACGTATCCTTTGGTTTGCGGGGACGTGTCGAGTTTCTGCTGGAAGGCAAACTGATCGGTTCCGTTCCTGTATATGAAAAAGGCAGCAAGCTGCCGAACCCAAGTACGATACAGCCCCAACAGGAAGTTCCGACTGCTCAGGCTCCTTTAAGCGGCACTCAGCAACGCAGCTGGACGAGCGGATGGAGTGTAATTATAAGAAATCTGTTTGGAGTTTAGGGGCAAGCAGGCTTAAATTGCTATGAACCGACATGTGTCACATCATTGATGAAAGGGAGGGATCAATCATGATTCATCTCATATGGGTGGCTTTGATTTGTATCGGATTTGCATTTGCTGCTGCACAAGGAAATATTGAAGTGGTGACCAAGGCTGCTTTTGATGGGGCGGCCACGGGTGTTACAGTGTGCTTTGGACTGATCAGCGTGCTGGTGTTCTGGATGGGCATGATGCGGCTGGCCGAAGACGGAGGGCTCTTGCAGAAAATATCCAGGCTGCTCGCCCCTTTCGTTGCCTTTTTGTTCCCGGATGTTCCGCGTAATCATCCGGCTATGGGCTACATTTTGTCCAATATGAGCGCCAATCTGCTGGGCCTGGGAAATGCAGCGACTCCAATGGGCATCAAGGCAATGCAGGAGCTGCAAACGCTCAACCCGGATAAGCAAACTGCTACTCCTGCTATGTGTACGTTACTGGCGTTAAATACAGCCAGTATTACGTTGATTCCCACGACATTGATCGCGATTCGTCTGAATTATCATTCCGCACATCCGGCGGAAATCGTCGGCACGACACTGGTGGCGACAGCGATAGCGACCTTTGCTGCGATAGCGGCAGATCGTTGGTATCGTAGTCGGGAACTGCGACGTCCCCCTGCGAAACCGCCGTCTCAGACAGCATTGAGTCCTCAGCCTCCTCAAACACCTGTGTCCGCTTCGACAGCACCGCCTGTATCTTCACCTGCAGCTCCACGGACGGGAATCACCGTTGCCAAGGGCAGGGATACCACTTGGAAAGGATGAGGGAGGCATGCTTCAGTTTATTAACCTCGTATCGACTTGGGCCATTCCGTTTATTCTCGCTTTTATTCCTTTATATGCATATGCCAAAAAGGTACCCGTCTACGATTCCTTTGTGGATGGAGCCAAAGACGGCTTCTCCACCGCAATCAGTATCATTCCTCATCTTGTAGGCATGATGGTAGCGATAAGTATCTTTCGAGCTTCCGGGGCTCTGGATTATTTAATATCCTGGGTCACACCATGGATCAAAGGCTGGGGCGTCCCCGGTGAGGTACTGCCTTTAGGTCTGCTCCGGCCTTTGACGGGCACCGGATCGCTTGCGTTCACGACTGATCTGATTCGTACCTATGGCCCGGACTCCATGATCGGTCGGATCGCTTCTACAATTCAAGGCAGCACGGATACGACTTTGTATGTACTGACTGTATATTTTGGTGCGGTAGGTATCCGAAATGGGCGATATGCTTTGAAGGTAGGACTATTTTCCGACGTGGTTGGTTTTGTGGCAGCCATTTCCATTTGCCTGCTTGTATTTTGATTCCTGCATCGTTTTTTGAACGGGGGTTGTGATTTTGTTCGTAGATGGGTATCATTAGCATGAGGTGAATTAGCGAACATGGAAAGATTGCAGAAAATATTGGCCCAGGCCGGGGTAGCATCCAGACGGAAATGTGAGGAGCTTATTCAGGCAGGCAGCGTGGAAGTGAACGGGGTTATCGTAACAGAGCTGGGAACGAAGGCGGACCCTGATCAGGATATAATTACGGTAAAGGGTAGACCGATTAAAACCGAGAAAAAAATCTATCTGATGATGAATAAACCTAAAGGGGTTATCACGAGTGCCTCCGATCCGGAGGGCCGTAAAATCGTGTCTGACTACCTGAAAGGTGTTAAGGAACGTGTATATCCGGTAGGTCGTCTGGATTACGATACGGAAGGACTGCTGTTACTTACCAATGACGGCGAGTTCGCCAATTTGCTCACCCATCCCAAGCATCATGTGCCCAAGACATATGTAGCGACTGTTAAAGGTGTTCCGCATGGAACTGAGCTGGACAAGCTGAAAAAAGGGATCGTGCTGGAAGATGGCATTACTGCACCAGCCGAGGTAGAATATAAAGATGTAGACCCGGATGGTAAGGAGTCAGTAATCCAAATTACCATTTATGAAGGCAGAAATCGTCAGGTAAGACGGATGTTTGAGGCTATTTCACACCCGGTTATCAGACTCAAACGAATTGCCTTCGGGGATCTTTTGTTGCAGAACTTGAAGCGTGGTCTGACCAGACCCCTCACCAAGGACGAAATTAACCGTCTCATTCAACTTGCCAAATCAGACAACACGAAAAAGAAACGGACAGGACGGGGGTCATAACCCCGGCCTTTTTGGTGTAAAGAGACTGTTGAACAAGAGTAAAGTTTGACCGCGCACGGGAAAATAGTAAAATAGAGAGAATGCTTTTTTTAGCGAAGGGACTGGGAATATGTCAGAACATAGCAACCGCATATTAATTGTAGATGATGAAGAACGCATTCGCCGCCTTCTGCGGATGTATCTGGAAAAAGAAGGTTATGAAATTGATGAAGCCGAGGACGGAGAGATAGCTCTCCAAAAAGCGACTGCAAGCGATTACAGCATTATTTTGCTGGATGTGATGCTTCCGGGCATGGATGGGATTGAAGTATGTACACGTCTGCGTCAGAACAAAGCAACGCCTGTGATTATGCTGACCGCCAAAGGAGAAGAGGTAAACCGTGTACAGGGCTTTGAAGTTGGGGCCGATGACTATGTGGTCAAGCCTTTTAGTCCACGAGAAGTCATTTATCGGGTTAAGGCGATATTGCGCCGTTCTTCGGAAACTGCCTTTTTAACCAAAGAGGCGGTACCAAGCAATAGCATTGTTTTTCCAAATCTTATTATTGAGCATGATGCACACCGGGTAAGTGCAGGCGGAATTGAGATCAGTCTCACACCTAAAGAATATGAGCTGTTGCACTATTTGGCAGTGTCGCCGGATAAGGTCTTCTCGCGCGAAGAGCTGCTGAAAGATGTATGGAATTATGAATTTTTTGGTGATCTGCGTACCGTCGATACGCATGTGAAGCGGCTTCGTGAAAAACTGAATAAGGTATCCCCAGAGGCAGCGGCTATGATTACAACGGTTTGGGGTGTGGGCTATAAACTGGAGGTTCCAAAATAACGTGAACTTTTGGAGATCGCTGGTAGGCAAGCTGTGGATCACCATCATTTGCCTTGTAGGCTCTGTGCTTATTTTTCTGGGACTTTTTTTGTTGCCGTATATTAACAGGAATTTTGCGGCGTACGAATCGACGGAAATCAAGCATTTGTTCACTTATACATGTATTGTCGGATTTTTATTAACGACCTTTTTTGCTTTATTTCTTTTTACTAAAATCACACAGCCTATGCAGCTGTTGATTCAGGCGGCGAATGCCATTCGTGAGGGAAAGTATGATACCCGGCTTTCACTGGTGACCAGTGATGAGATCGGGGAGCTGGCGAAAACTTTTAATCACATGTCTACGGAATTGGAAGCGACGATCCGCAGTCTGAATGAGGAGAAAAACCATCTATCCAGTGTGCTGCGAAGCATGTCTGACGCTGTCATTACCTTTGACAGAAGCGGGCAAATTATCTTGACGAACCCGCCTGCTCAAAATCTGCTGGATAGCTGGAAAGAGCTGGAATGGCAAGGGCATGATCAGCAGGAGTTCGGAGCATCTGTACCAGACCCGTTGTTGCCACTGTTTCACACGGTTATGGACAAAGGAGAGGACGTGGGAGACCATATTCATGTAAAGAAGGGCTCCTGGTCGGTACAGATGGCTCCTCTGTACACAGATAATGTAATTCGCGGCACGGTAGCTGTGCTCAGGGATATCACGGAAGAAGTGAAGCTGGAGAAGATGAGAAGCGATTTTGTCGCCAATGTATCTCATGAAATCCGTACACCCTTATCTATGATGCAGGGCTACAGTGAAGCGTTGCTTGATGGTATGGCTGGTTCACCGGAGGAATCCGAGGAACTGGTTCAGGTCATTTATGATGAATCACTGCGCATGGGAAGGCTTGTTAAGGATCTGCTTGATCTGGCTCGAATGGAGGCAGGTCATACAGACATGCATCGTCAGGAAGTGAATGTGAACGAGCTGATTGAGCGTGTTCACCGTAAATTTATGGTACGCTCGAAGGAACAGGGGCTGACTCTCGATTATCATGAGCAGGGCCAACAGCTGCTTTTGTCTGATGTGGATGAGGATCGGCTGGAGCAGGTACTAACGAATTTACTGGATAACGCATTCAGGCATACACCCGAAGGGAAAAAGGTTACTATTGGGGCGGATCGAATTTTAGGAGAACGACATGAGCTTGTGCGCATCCGGATTAAGGATGAAGGGGTAGGCATTGCCAGCGAGGACTTACCTTACATTTTTGACCGTTTTTACAAGGCTGACAAGGCAAGAGTGCGAGGCGAGGACAAGGGCACGGGCCTGGGACTTGCTATTGTCAAAAATATTGTAGAAGCTCACGGAGGCTCTGTATCTGCTGCCAGCGTTTTAGGAAAGGGGACAGAGTTCACGATTCTGCTGCCAATCTCCAAAAAACAAAGTCAGGCTCTGTCACAGACTAAGTCGATTTAGCTAAATTCCCAGTTCGAAAGCATCCTCGGAAGAGGGTGCTTTTTGTTGAAAAATCAACATTTATCTTGTTCAACGTGGAACATCAGCATCAAGATAGATGTTGACACTGGTATAGGAAAAAGACGCCTGAGTATCCAGGCGCCTCGCTTTTAAGGAGAAAGTAAAATGGACTTTCTCTAGCATTTTCTATTAATAACCCAGCACTACTTCTTGAGCGGTATTCAGCTCCGGCAGTCCAACCAGTTGAACGAGCACATCTTTTGGCACAGCTTTGTCAACCGTGAGAATCATGATGGCTTCGCCACCAACAATTTTACGTCCTACTTGCATGGAGGCGATATTGACGCCATTTTCACCAAGCAGGGTGCCGACACGGCCGATAATGCCTGGTTTATCATTGTGGGAAATGAGCAGGAAATGAGCCTCCGGTGCCACATCTACTGGGAATTGGTTCAACCGGACAATCCGCTCGCCATACCCTGCCAGCAGGGTACCAGCTACGCGTTGCTCTTCGCCGCTTTGTGTTTTAAGCGTAACAGTGATCAGGTTCGTAAAGCCTTTGGTGGCCGGAGCCTGGGATACGACAAGATGGATGTCACGTGTTTTGGCAAGATGGACAGAGTTTACAATGTTCACATCACTGCCCAGGTGACGACTAAGTACGCCTTTCAAAATATAACGAGTCAGCGGCTGTGTATCTACAGTGGACAAATCGCCAGCGTAATCCACCTGGATTTCACTTACAGCCTGATTCGTCACCTGAGCAGCAAAGCTGCCCAGCTTCTCGCCAAGTGAGAAATATGGCTGCAATTGCGTCATCACATTGGATGGTACTGGAGGCATATTGACCGCATTTTTAAACGGCTCATCACGCAAGATATGCAGCACCTGCTCGGATACGTCGATAGCTACGTTCTCTTGAGCTTCGACTGTGGATGCGCCCAGATGCGGTGTAACGATAATTTTCGGATGGCTCAGGAAAGGATGGTCCTGTGCCGGCGGCTCCGACTCGAATACGTCAAAGGCTGCACCGGCAACAATTCCTTCATCAATGGCCTCAACAAGAGCCATCTCATCAATAACACCGCCACGGGCACAGTTAATGATACGCATTCCCTTTTTCATCACTTCAAACTGCGGGCGTGCAATCATATGCTTTGTTTCCGGTGTTAAAGGGGTGTGTACGGTCATGAAATCTGCGTTGTGAATGATTTCGTTCACACTGGCGAGCTTAATGCCCAGCTTCTCGGCACGTTCTTCTGTCAGAAACGGATCATAGCCGAGGATGTTCATGCCAAATGCTTTGGCGCGTTTGGCTACTTCACTGCCGATGCGTCCCATACCGAGGACACCAAGCGTTTTGTTGCGCAGCTCGACACCGAGAAATGTTTTACGATCCCATGTACCGCCGATAGTTTTGGCATACGCCTGTGGAATATGACGGGCCAGAGCCATCATCATGGCAAAAGTATGCTCACAGGTCGTAATTGTGTTGCCGTCAGGAGCGTTAATAACGATAATTCCGCGTTGTGTTGCCGCCTCAAGGTCGATGTTGTCCACACCGACACCAGCGCGTCCGACAACCTTGAGGTTTTTACCTGCGGCCATGATGCGTTCAGTTACCCGGGTTTGGCTGCGGACGAGCAGTGCGTCATAATCACCAATAATTTGAACCAATTCATCCTCGCTGAGACCTGTGTTCTTGTCCACCGTGACATCGTCTGCATCCATCAGCTGCTGAATGCCTAGGTCACTGATCGGATCGGATACTAACACTTTAAACATTTGGTTTCCTCCTCAAAGTTAACTTCTTTTATGGACAGGATGTACTTCAAACTGAAATACATTCCATAAAGAACATGAAAAAACTTGAAATGCTTCTAAAAAGTACAGGAGAGTCGCGGTAAACACTTGTGTGATAACGCATTGACGCAGAAAAGGGATAAAATAGCATTGCGTACCAAGCTGACGGACAAGGGCTGATGAACAGAAGCCTTGAACAAAGCCGCTTTTGCGGTTTTCAGGCATCAAAAAAACTCCCAAATCACATACTATCTCCATAGTAAGGGACGAGAGTTATCGTGGTACCACCCTAATTCGCAGCCATTTCGCAACGGACTGCCTTCAGCGGTCATAAAATGACCGAAAGGATAACGGTTTTCTGCCGATTGCATCTAATGCCGGGAAATAAATTTCCTAGCCTCGGTGCAATAACTCAGGAGCGCTAAAGAACATTACTCCGCCATCGGCTTCCACCCAAGCACCGATTCTCTGAGGACGAAATCAACATCTTTTCTCCATCATGGTTGTTGTCGTTAATAATTTTTTCATAATGTATCACGGCTTACACAGCCATGTCAATAGGAGATACGACATGTGCGGATAGCTGACTAGATAATAGCTATAGCATGCGGAATAATTAGATTTAGGTCTTCTTGAATCCGCCCGACTTTTTGGCTATGATGCTAAAGAAGACTATGCAGAGGACTAACTAAACATGAAAAAGCTCAAAGTGAAATGGAAAAGAGCGCAAATTCACGAGTTGAATGACCGCTTGCTGCTTTACAATTTGTATCTAACCCAGGGGCTTACCCTGCTGGTCGGTGCAATCTGGATTATTTTTCAGAAAAGAAATGTGTTGAATTTGTTTGCATTGCCAAACAGCTTACATGTTCTATGGTGGGGCCTGGGATTGGCTGCCGCTATGCTTCTAGTGGATCTGGTGTTATCCCGAATTATGCCTGAGGATGCCATGGATGACGGCGGTATTAACCAATTACTGTTTCAAAATCGTCCGATTTGGCATATTATTTGTATAGCTGCCGTCGTTTCGATCTGTGAGGAACTTTTGTTCAGAGGTGCAATTCAGTATAGTTTTGGCCCTTATTGGACAAGTATTTTGTTTGCGGTCATCCATATCCGATATTTGCGGCATTGGATTCCAACCGGCTGGGTGTTCCTTAGCAGTTACGGTTTGGGCTATATCTACGTACTGACTGGCAGCCTGTGGGCGCCGATCATTTGTCATTTTGTGATTGACCTTATATCTGGTTTAGCGTTACGGTTTCGGAGGTATGAAGAATGAATCAGGAGCTCAGCAGAGTGCAGACCTATGGTAGTCGTCGAAAGGGTCGCAAAGGCAAGGAGGAGGACAGGCCCGGATCAAAACCAGTCCGTTCCCGTGCCTCACGGCCCGTGCCTGAATTGAGCCACGTTGCCGCTGCACCAGAAATTGCTGTGATGATGGAGGATGACACTCCTGTTAGTGACTACCGTACGCGGGCAGAAATGTTTCCATCCCGACGTCTCCGGGTAAGCAAGTGGTTTTTGAATTTTTTGAGCACACTTTTTGTACTCATTACAGCAGCACTACTATGGTGGGGCATCAAGGGTGCACCACCTATCAGTAAATTGCTCTGGTGATAAAAGGGTGTATGAAAAAGGTCTTCACCTCCGCACAAGGTTATGCGGGGATGAAGGCCTTTTTCACAATCATCTTTCGTTGATTATAGAACATGAACACAAGCTTCTTAGTTGGCAGGAAGCTCAATGTATTGTGGATCAACAAACTGGTAGCCCTTTTGCTCAAGGCGGGTCAAAAGGTCATCGAGCGCCTCGGCTGTCCATGGGAGCTCATGCATCAGAATATTGCTGCCTGGATGTAGCTGCTCCGTTACATTTTTGAGAATTGCATCCGTTTTATTAGGCTGATTTTTCTTCATAGTCCAGTCCAGTGAACCAACGGACCAGGTCATATACAGAAGTCCGTTTTCCTTGGCAACCTTGCGGCCTACGTCCCCGCCTGCACCATGAGGAGGGCGGAAAAACACCGGTGCTTGACCCGTTGTATCCTTGACAATTTTTTGTACAGTTTCAATCTGTTTTTTTACCTCAGCCTCCGATTTGTTCTTTAGCACGATGTGATCCCAGCTATGGTTGCCGATGGGCTGTCCACGGTCATGGATAAGCTTGAGCAACTCAGGATGTTCCTTCACACGGTAACCATTTACGAAGAAAATAGCCTTGGCCTTGTGCTTGTCGAGTGTATCAATGATTTTATTAATCATTGACGCTTCCTTGGGACCATCGTCAAAGGTAAGCAAGATCACCTTTTTTTCGGCTCCTTTTTGGTTGGGAACCACATTATATGCCTTGTCCAAATGATATGTTTTATCGGTGGCAGACAACGTAGCTGACTCTCCTGTTTTGCTGCTGTCAACGACGGGCTTGTTTAGTTGTGCCGTTGCTTTACCTGCTGAGTTATGATCATCACGGTTCGTTTGATTACGATTGCTTGTCTCGGAAGAAACGGTTTTCTGTTCTTTGGTGCTGGTACTTGTGTCAGACGCTGCCGATTCTGGCTTGTTCGCCGTACAAGCACTAAGCAGCAGACATGCAGTCAATAAAATGGCTGCTGTTTTTGTGCCCATTAATTCATCTCACCTTCCTGTATTTATGCCGTATGAGTTTGTCTTTCCTGACGAACACTAAGCTCGATTCTACCACAAAGGGAGGTTCTAATTGTGAAAACATCTTCATTTTTCCTGGGAATCGTTTTGGGCGCTGTCGCAAGCACTCTGATCTCCCGTAACCGCAACATGTTGGGCTTATCCATGGACATGGATGGGAAAAAAGGTGGCAATTTGGTGCAGAAAGCCCGCACCAAAATGATGGACGCTGCGTTTCCTGGTATGGGCGATATTAAGTTGAATAAACAAGACACCCATAAGGATCATGATCATCGTTCCAAAACAGATAATAACGTTCATACGCTCCAAAACAAAGAAGAAAATATGAAGTTGATTAAAGACTTTATTAGCAGCAGTCCTGATGTTAAACGTGAGGTTGAGCAAATACTCAAGGAAACTCATACAGCCGTACCGGGATTATAACCCCGGAACCTCTATCTCGAATCATTTTGCGGCTTTTTTGTGAAAGCCGTTCAAATGATTCTTTTTTTTCTCATTTTTATTTCGTGCATTTACGATTATAAAATGATAACATGATTACATAGAACCATTTTCATCACAGGCATCATAATTGCATCATAATCTGTTAATAACACTCGGCTGCCAGGAGGAGGGTCCAGTATGAAAATAGAAAGATTAAGTCAGGACAAGATACGGATTTTCCTTACCTTTGACGATTTGAGCGAACGCGGTATTCAAAAAGACGACATGTGGCAAGAAATTCCAAGGGTTCATGAGCTGTTTACCGAAATGATGGATCAGGCATACAGCGAGCTGGGCTTCGATGCCACGGGACCGTTAGCTGTCGAAGTCTTTGCGCTTCCTGCTCAGGGAATGGTTGTTATCGTCACTCGGGGTAAATACGATCATCAACAGTATGGTTCTGGTCCTGATGAGGAGCTTCCAGAGGAAGTCTACGAAATGGAAGTCACGCTCGAACACAGTGATTCCATCGTTTATGCGTTTAGTGATTTCGAAGTACTCATAGAAGCGGCTCACATGCTCCGCAGCAACACTACGGAAGCAGGTAAGCTGTATCATTATAGAGGAAAATGGATTCTACATTTGGAGCCGGAAGAGGTAGAGGAGTCCAAGCTTGCGGCCTTGATCGCGGTTCTTGCCGAATTCGGGGAAGGCTCATCGGTAACACCAGCAATGCTGGAGGAGTACGGCAAGCTAATCATTCCTGAACAGGCCGTTGCAGTCATCTGCACTCATTTTGACAGCCGTTCTTAATGGGGCTATAGAAAGTGATATTGAGGTAAATTTGTCGGCTCTGCGCTGAATGCAGGGCCGACTCATTTTTATGGAGGGATGATCGGTGCTTCTGTTTTCGGTTTTAGCGGCAGCCACAGCGCCGGGTCTCGCCTTATTGATGTATTTTTACTTGAAGGACAGATATGATTCGGAGCCATTGCACATGGTTGTAAAAGTGTTTCTACTCGGCTTTTTGGTGGTACTTCCTGTCATGATTCTCCAACGCGGGCTGCTGCTCTGGCTAGGTGATAACACATTAATCCAGGTGTTCGGCATTTCGGCCGGTGTGGAAGAGTTTTTTAAATGGTTTTTGTTGTATCACGTTATATATAATCATACTGAGTTCGATGAGCCTTATGACGGCATTTTGTATGCTACTGCGGTCTCGCTCGGATTTGCAACGGTTGAAAATCTATTGTATGCCTGGGCGGGGCACGCTTCTGTGAGTATGATGTTAATGAGATCACTGCTGCCGGTGTCCGGTCATGCGATGTTTGGAGTAGTGATGGGCTATTACATGGGCAAAGCCAAGTTCTCAGAAGAGTGGAGGAGCAAATACATGCTGCTTCTGTCATTGGTGCTTCCATGGTTTTGGCACGGAGTATATGATCTGATTTTAACGAAATTCAAACATGACTGGGTTTGGTTTATCATACCTCTAATGGCATTTTTGTGGTATGGAGGCATGGCAAAAATCACTCGAGCTAACAACCGTTCTCCTTTTAGATTATTGAAGCGGGAAGAAAAGGTTAATATGTAACAAAAAGGGACACACTGATCTGACAAACCTGTTAGTGAAAGGGGTGTCTTTTTTGCGTATAAAAGTGAGAATTCATTGTAAAAGATGCGGGGAACGCTTTGTGCTTAGAGGACGCATGGAGCAAGGGCAAATTCAGACCGGCTTTAAGCGTTGTATATGCGATCATTGCGAGTTTATTGTTGAACTCATGGAAAACCATGCATAAGAGAGCTTTCTTCTTGTCACACTATCGGTAGTGTAATTGAAGAAAGGAGACTTCCAATATGTATAAGCGACTTAGTTCGGTATTGTTCCCGATTGTTGCCCTGCTCATGATAGGAGCATTTGTGTGGGGTTATCGGGAGAGCCAGATGAGAAAACAGGTATCTCTTCAGGCAAAAAGTATGTCGATTAAAGCGGAAAATCAATATCAGCGTGCGTTTCATGATTTGTCGTTTCATATGGATCAATTGCATTCCCAATTGGGTAACGCAGTTGCTGTCCATAATACTTCACACGCGATGCATCGCAAATGTTTGATGAATGTGTGGAGGATTACAAGTGAGGCCCAAAGTGAGGTTAACCAGCTGCCTCTCAATGTAATGCCATTTAACCATGCCAAGGATTTGCTGTCACATTTATCTACATTTTCGTATCAGACTGCCGTGCGTGACCTGGATCACGAGCCTTTAACGAAGAAAGAATTATCCAATCTGAAAACGTTATATAACAATTCCAGAGAAATTTCGAAAAGCATGCACGAAGTTCGAGCAAAGGCCTTGAGTAAAAACTTGCGATGGACTGATGTAGAGCAAGCCCCAGGCGCACAAACCGGTCCAAAGGATAACACGATTATTGATGGCTTCAAAACCGTGGACAAAAAGGTGGAGGGCTACAAGGAGCTGGATTGGGGACCTTCCGTGGCCACCATTTATGCCAAGCGTTCTGTGAAAAAATTGAATCTCCCGGTCGTGAGTGCCGAGCAAATTAAACGGAATGCTGCCGAGTTTACAGGCAAACCGGAAAGCCAGATTCGTGTACAAGAAAACGGTAAAGGAACTGAATGGGCGTCTTATACGGCTACCCTGCTTAACAAGCAGAAAGCTGTGGCCACCATGGATTTTACGAAAAAGGGCGGTAAGCTCATTTCCTATCACGATATGAGAGAAGTAGGTCCCAAAAAAGTCACCCGCAATGAGGCGATTCGGCATGCAAGTGAATTTCTTGCACAAAAGGGCTACAAAGGAATGAAGCCGGTTGCTTATGATGAAAGAACAAATTTAGCCGCCATCACATATGCAAGCGTGCAAGGGGACGTGATTATCTATCCGGAAAAAATCACAGTTAGATCGGGCCTGGATAACGGAACAGTGACTGGGCTTCAAGCGAGCGACTATGTGCATGAGCACAATCCTCTCCGACGTATCCCGAAGGCCAAACTGGATTTGAAGGCTGCACGAGCGAAGTTAAATCCCGAGTTTCATGAGACCTACCACCGTAAAGCATTGATAAAAAATGAACTGTCGAAAGAAGTTCTGTGCTATGAATTCGGCGGTAAAATCAATGGCTCCGTTTATCGGATATACATTAATGCAGATACAGGAATGGAAGAAACGATTGAGCAAGTGAAAGACTCGGATGAGCCTCAAGCCAAAGCAAAAAATGCATAACGCTGAAGGTACAGAGGATATAAATCCTTAACCGCTCTAAACCTCCTTGAATTAAGGAGGTTTTTTGCGCTTTAGTCATGGTTTTAACAAATAAAATTCTTAAAATAGGAATAAAGTCGTGGTATTATAGACCTTAATTAGAGCGTTTAATGGACAAGGACGGTGAATGGTTTGTTTCCTAAAATTAATGATGTGTTATACATACAAGTGGCTGGTAACGATCACAAGGATGAACTTTTTGAATTCAAATCGCGTATTGCGGAAGAGGACTCACAGAATTTTCTGATTGAAATCCCCATGTCACAAACGAGTGGGCACTTGAAAAAGCTGTTTTTGGGGGAAGAGTTATCCATATTTTTTATGAGTGAGGGCGGAATTAAAAACTATTTTAACACGCATGTCACGGGCTTTAAAGAGGATGTGCTGCGGATGGTTCGCATTCAAAAGCCGGAACCGGACAGCATCAGCAAAATTCAGCGTCGAAACTATCTCCGGGTTAAGGCCAACCTGGAAATTGCGGTAAAGTACGGTGTAAACGAATCAAGGTTTGTAGCAGAGACGCACGATGTAGGAGGCGGGGGCGTTTCTTTTCAGACACAGGAAGCGCAGCAGCTAGAAGAAGGAGAATCCTTGTCCTGTTGGATTTTGGTTCCGTATAAAAACGGCACGCTGGAGCATGTTTCATTCCAGTCTGAAGTTGTACGCATTCAGGAAACGGAAAATGGCCGCAGGCTCATCATGTTGAAATATGAGAAAATTGCTGACCAGGAACGCCAAAAACTGATTAAATATTGCTTCGAGAAACAGCTGGAATTTCGGGAAAGAGCGTAATCCACCAAGCGTCTTCTTTTTCAGTAAACCTGCCGTTCATTTTGCATCGTCTATAAATGTGTGGTATAATTTTCACGTCGCAGGCAATGCCTGCTTTTTTCTTGAGGTTAGGTTAGGAGGAATTCCCCGTTGGCAAGGCAGCATGTATCTTTAAACAATAAAATAAATGTAGCTATTGATGGACCTGCTGGTGCAGGGAAAAGTACAGTGGCCCGCTTGGTGGCGAAAGCACTTTCTTATGTATATGTGGACACCGGAGCCATGTACCGGGCAGCAACTTGGTACATGATGTGCAAGGAAATTCCGGCGGAAAATGTAGAAAAAGTGCTTCAACATGTACCTGAGCTGGTGATTGAATTAGTACCGGACCCCGCAGGCCAAAAGGTTTATTGTAACGGGGAAGATGTAACCACAATAATCCGCTCTATGGAAGTGACCAGCAAGGTATCACAGTTTTCGAGTATTGCGGGTTTACGCACACGTTTGACTGAAAACCAGCGTGAAATGGCTGCGCGTAAGGGCGTCGTTATGGACGGGCGGGACATTGGAACAACTGTGCTTCCCGATGCGGAAGTTAAGATATTCATGACCGCAAGTGTTCAGGAACGTGCTTCTCGGCGTTTTAAAGAATTGAACGGAGCTGATGATATCACTCTGGAGCAGCTCGAACGTGACATTGCCGCACGTGACAAGTTTGACGAGGAAAGGGATGTATCCCCACTTCGTTGCAGTGAGGACGCCATCGTGCTGGATACGACCCATTTGGGCATTCAGGATGTCGTGGATACGATCGTATCTTATTGCATGGAGAAGAAGGATGGGGAGATCAGCCAATGATATATACGATATGCGCCAGTATTTTGCGTCTCATTTACCGCATTTTGTTTAGACTCGAGGCGGTAGGCAGGGATAATGTCCCTGCTGAAGGCGGAGTATTGTTGTGCTCTAATCATATTAGTAATCTTGACCCTCCTACAGTTGGTATTTTGCTGAAGCGAAAGGTTCACTTTATGGCAAAAGCCGAGCTGTTTAATATTCCCGTGCTGGGTCCACTGATCGATAAGCTGGGAGCTTTTCCAGTCAAACGTGGTGGTGTGAGTAAGGAATCCATCAAGCTGGCATTGAACATTTTGCGTGACGGCAAGGTGATGGGGATCTTCCCCGAAGGCTCCAGGGGAGCTGGAGGAATTGGAAAAAAGGGTGCTGCCAGCTTTGCGCTGCGCAGTGGAGCGGCTGCCGTTCCAGTCGCCATTGTTGGTGATTACAAGCTTTTCCGTAAAACGAAAGTGATATACGGCAAACCAGTCAATTTGGATGCTTACCAAAAGGGTGCCGATATCGAGGGAGACCCGCTTGAATTGGCGACAGAAGCAATTATGTCACGTATCCGTACGATGAAGGAAACAGGCAAGCCTACGAATAACTGAAAGGCTTGCATGAATTATGTCTAAGCTCGGAAAACTAGGACAAAAGTTTAATTGATGTTTTGAACTCTGCCATGCGCAGGTTTAAATAAATGGTTTTTTTGAATTGAGGAGGGTATTGACATGTCGGAAGAAATTAAAAATCAAGAAGCTGCTGAAGCGGCAAATCAAGACGAGCTCGATCAAATCGTCTCCGTGAAAAAAGGTGATACCGTTAAGGGTACGATCGTGAAATTGGAAGATAACCAAGCGGTAGTAAGCATTGGATATAAATACGATGGAGTTATTCCAATTCGCGAGTTGTCTTCTGGTCTGGATAACGCAGAAGAAGCAGTACAAGTAGGCCAAGAAGTCGAAGCTAGAATCATTAGCATTGATGATGCCAAAGAAAAGCTTGTTCTGTCCAAACGTGCAATCGACAGTGAAAATGCTTGGGAAAAGCTGGAGCAGTTGTTCGAAAGCAAAGAAGTGTTTGAAGTCGTAGTAAACGACGTCGTTAAAGGCGGCATCGTGGTAGACGTGGGTGTTCGTGGATTCATTCCTGCATCCATGGTAGAACGTCATTTCGTTGAAGATTTCAGCGATTACAAAGGCCGCACATTGCGTGTTGTTGTAAAAGAGCTGGATCGCGAAAACAACAAAGTGATTCTTTCTCAAAAAGACGTTCTGGAAGCAGAATTTGAAGCCAACAAGCAAAAAGTAATGGCTGAGCTGAAAGAAGGACAAGAAATCGTAGGTACGGTTCAACGTCTCACTCAGTTTGGTGCTTTTGTAGACGTAGGTGGCGTGGACGGTTTGGTTCACGTATCTGAAATCGCTTGGACTCATGTTGATAAGCCTTCTGATGCTGTTTCTGAAGGAGATCAAGTAAAAGTAAAAGTGCTGAAGGTAGACCCTGAAAAAGGAAAAATCAGCCTGAGCATGAAAGCTGCACAGCCTGGTCCTTGGGAATCCGCTGCTGGACAATTTAACAACAATGATATCGTAACTGGTGTTGTAAAACGTCTGGTTAACTTCGGTGCATTCGTTGAAATCGCTCCTGGCGTAGAAGGTTTGGTTCATATTTCCCAAATTTCCCACAAACACATCGGAACTCCGCAAGAGGTTCTGGAAGAAGGACAAGAAGTGAAAGTTAAAATTCTTGAAATGAATCCTTCTGAGAAACGTGTTAGCCTGAGCATCAAAGAAACTGAAGAAGCTCCTGAAGTGGCTCCAAAAGCAGAAAGAGCACCACGTGCAGCTCGTGCGCCTCGTGAGGAACTGAACAATCCTAACGTATCGCTCAACAATTCCGGTCTGAGCATTACGCTTGGCGAACGTTTTGGTGATAAGCTGAACAAATTTAAATGAGTTTGAATCAATACACTTTATAATAAGCATAACGTACACCATCGGCGGACCCAGAGGGTTCGCCGATTGTTGTTACGTGACCATATCGCCAATAAGAATGTTTTTTGCTATGATGATAGCTGAGAATGACAGGAGGAGTGAATTTATGGCAAGGCCCGTTGTGGCTATCGTTGGTCGCCCGAATGTGGGAAAGTCCACTATTTTTAATCGGATTATCGGGGATCGTTTGTCTATCGTGGAAGATAAACCTGGAATCACCCGTGATCGGATATACGGTATATCGGAATGGAATGGTAAATCCTTCAGTATTATTGATACCGGCGGGATTGAAATTGATGGTGAGGATATCATTTTGAAATCCATCCGTATGCAAGCCGAACTCGCAATAGAAGAAGCAGATGTTATCGTATTCATGAGCGATGCGAAAGCAGGAATTACGCAATCGGATGAAGAGGTAGCCCAAATGCTGTATCGTTCGGGTAAACCGATCATTGTAGCGGTAAACAAAGTGGACAACCTCAATCGTGCCGATCTGATTTATGAGTTTTACTCTTATGGATTTGGAGATCCTATCCCTGTTTCCGGTAGCCACGGTACAGGTATAGGTGATCTGTTAGATGCAATTACGTCCAATTTGCCTGAGCTTGAAGAAGAGCACTATGATGAGGACGTGATTCGTGTCGCTTTGATCGGTCGCCCGAACGTAGGTAAATCTTCACTCGTTAACGCCATTCTGGGAGAAGAACGGGTTATTGTTAGTGATATTGCAGGCACGACACGTGATGCGATTGATACGCCTTTTGAAAAAGACGGCCAGAAATATGTACTGATTGATACGGCTGGAATGCGCAAACGCGGAAAAGTATATGAAACGACAGAAAAATATAGTGTTATGCGTGCCATGCGCGCTATCGAGCGTGCAGATGTTGTGCTGGTCGTAATTAATGGCGAGGAAGGTATTATTGAGCAGGATAAGCACATTGCCGGCTATGCTTATGAGGCGGGTAAAGCATCGCTGTTTGTTGTTAACAAATGGGATGTCGTGGATAAAGACGATAAAACGATGCATCAGTTCGAAACAAAAATCCGCGATCATTTCCTGTTCATGACGTATGCTCCGATTGTGTTCTTGTCTGCCAAAACGAAACAGCGCTTGCAAAAGCTGCTTCCTGTTGTACAGCATGTAGCGCAGCAGCATGTCATGCGAATTCAGACGCATTTGCTGAATGATGTCATTTCCGATGCAGTGGCGATCAATCCTCCACCAACAGATAAAGGACGCCGTCTGCGCATTAACTATGTGACCCAGGTTGCTGTCAAGCCGCCTACAATGGTTGTATTTGTTAATGATCCGGAAATCATGCACTTCTCTTACGAGCGTTATCTGGAGAACAAAATTCGCGCCGCCTTCAATTTCGAGGGGACTCCAATTCGTATCTTTACACGGCGCAAGTCTGACGAAAGTTAGGAGCGAATAGGTTGATTTTACAGATCGTTGCTATACTACTCAGTTACCTGCTTGGCTCTGTCAGCTTTAGTTTGCTGTATGGAAAATTAAAAGGAATCGACATTCGCCAGCATGGAAGCGGCAATGCCGGTGCGACGAATACGCTGCGCGTGCTGGGAAAGGGCCCAGCTATTCTGGTACTGCTGCTGGATGTACTTAAAGGGGTTATGGCGGTGCTGTTGGGGCACTGGCTGGGTGGAGAATCTTCCTGGCTACCGGGTTTGTGCGGCATCGCAGCGATTGCGGGCCATAACTGGCCGGTATATTTTCACTTTCGCGGAGGAAAAGGTATTGCTACCGCTATCGGTGTATTAGCATCGCTGACCTTGCTTCCCGCTTTATATGCCGGGATCATTGCGATTCTTGCTATTGTGATCACACGCTATGTGTCCCTTGGATCACTGATTTTTGTCATTCTGACCCCCTGGATTTTGCTTGTACTTGGATATGAATGGCCATTCTTTTGGACAGCTTTAGTCATTTGCTTGTTTGCTGTGTGGAGACACCGTACCAATATCGTCAAGCTGGTCCGGGGAAATGAAAATAAGCTTGGCTCCAAAGGAGGAGATCGTCTTGTCTGAGAAAATAGCTGTGCTGGTCGCGGGTAGCTGGGGAACAGCCCTGGCTTCCGTTCTTGCGGCCAATAACAACGATGTCTCTGTCTGGACGAGAAATGAGCAGCAAGCAGCTGAAATCAATGAAAAGCATACGAATGAGCAATATTTGCCCGGCTCCATTTTGTCGGATCGAATTACAGCTACAACCGATATGGAGACTGCCGTATCTGGTGCAAAAGCTGTTATTATCGTATCTCCTTCGTCTGCAGCTCGCCAGGTAACACGTAGTCTAAAGGACCACTTTACCAAGGATATGCTGGTGGTACACGCCATTAAAGGCTTTGAAACCGAAACGCTCAAGCGTATGTCCACGGTGATCTCGGAAGAGCTGGAAATCGCGGAGGGTGATATTGCCGTGCTGTCTGGTCCGAGTCATGCGGAGGAAGTGGTGCGAAAATGCCCGACAACGGTCGTTGTAGCTTCCTCCAATGAGAAGGCAGCACAGGCAGCACAGGAGCTGTTCATGAACTCCTATTTTCGGGTATATACAAACCGTGATTTGCTTGGCGTAGAGCTGTCCGGGGCGTTAAAAAATATAATCGCTCTAGGCGCGGGAATGTCAGACGGACTTGGCTTCGGTGATAATGCCAAAGCGGCATTATTGACCCGTGGGTTAGCTGAGATTACCCGTGCCGGGGTTGAGATGGGCGCTAATCCTTTGACCTTTGCTGGCCTGGCTGGCATTGGTGACCTTGTTGTCACTGCAACGAGCCGTCACAGCCGCAACTGGCGCGCAGGTTCGTTATTGGGACAGGGTCAACAGCTTGAGGCTGTGCTGGAATCCATGGGCATGGTGGTAGAGGGCATTCGTACAACAAAAGCGGCATACGCTATCTCACAAAAGCTGGGCGTTCAGATGCCTATTACAGAAGTACTGTATGGGGTGCTGTTCGAAGGACGTGACGTCCGCAAAGCGGTCGAGGCCCTGATGGGTCGTGACCCTAAAACCGAGATGGAAGTCATGCCGCTGCAAACTTGGGAGCAATGGCATTCATAAAGACCGGATGATCCCAAAAGTAATGTATAGTAAAGGCTGTCTCGTAAGTAGATTTTTCTACGAATGAGATAGCCTTTTTTAGTTAGGCATTAGGCATGTCTTTTGTAAGCTTAATCACCTTTTATCTCCACCATTCATAGACTGAGTTGAGCAATGGCGGAGGAGGGGAGATTGTGAATAAAAACTTTCCGAAAGAAGCGTTGAAGGCCATTAACAAAAAAGGCGGCAAAAACATATCCGAGAATGCAGTAAAAAAGCTGGCAGGCACGGTGAAGGCGGACACGCTTCAAAATGAAGCACAGCTGCGTCAGCTTATAAGGCAGGTATCTGCAATGGCCAACATTCCGGTGTCGGAAGATACAGTAAGGGATATTGTCAGTGCCGTCAAAAAGAGCGGAATGAATTCTTCCAACATGGAAGCGTTAATGAAAATGATGATGAAAAAATAAAAAAGATTGGCCGCAAATGGCCAGGTTTTACCGTGAATCGGGCAGGTTCGCGGTTTTTTTTATATATGCAGCAGCTTTTGCCCTCTTTTTCACTACACAAAATATCGAACTACCATGCTGAACATGATATAATGATGCCCAATAGGAAACGGGTTGAAAGACAGTAAGGAGGAAACAATGTTGAAGGAGGCTATATCATCGGCGCTATTAAACAGGCTGCCTCACGATTTGACAGCTGCGCTGAGTCACTTGGCTGATCGTTGGTCAACAGTGTCTGTTCCGTGGATGCTGGGAGGAAGCTGTTCACTACTGGTGCAGGGAGTTGAGCTGGATCGCCTGCCTCGGGACATTGATATTTATGCGGATATTCAGGCAGCAAAGAAGCTTCATGCTCACCCCCCGGGTGTAAATATAGATCGACAGCAGGTTGACCGCAGCGGCTCGTACGTTTCATTGCTAAGCCATTATGAGCTGGAGGGATATCCAGTTGAACTGGTGGGGGGATTCGAAGTACTCTGTGGCGGAGCCTTATACCGCTTGGAGGTTGAGCGGCTCCTTTGGTCGGCGGGAATCCAGCTTAATTTGGGGCGTGCTTCACTACATCTGATGCCACTCAGTCACGAGTTGCTGTTTAATCTGTTGCGAAATCGCCCTGACCGATATAGAGCGATTGCAGAGGTCATGAAGCGTGATCCACAGCGTCATCTCGTGATACTCAAGCAACTGCTGATCAGTAACATTTGGGCAGAGGAGCAGTTGGACAGGCTGATGGAGCTTTTGCCTTGGCCGGAGTTGCATTCCATCATTCGGATGGGGCATGTTAAATAGCTTCGTGTGTGTTAAGAGGAAAGACAAAGGGAGGATCGTTTTTATGAATGTGCAGATTACGTTCAAGCCGTCAGGCAGGCGTGTACAGGTCGGTCAGGGTACAACGTTGCTCCAGGCTGCCCGTAAAGCAGGTGTACATATTCCCACTCGCTGTGACGGGAAAGCGGCCTGCCTCATGTGTAAGGTACATATATCACCGGAATGGGCTGCATTCGCAGGTCGTCCCAATGATGCAGAGCAGCGTAAGCTGGGACCTTTACTGGAAGAAGGCATACGATTGTCCTGTCAGGCTCGCGCTCAAGGTGATGTAGAGGTTACGATACCGGAGGATAAACTTAAGGCTGCTGTCAGGCGGCAACTTGAGCGCCAAGCGATGGATGACGAACTGTGGTAATGTCAAATAAAAAATTTTTTTCTTTGGGGGCTATGATGAAAACTTATATTTACATGGTAAGGCATGGTGAATCACCAAAGACAGAAGGGAATGAAAGAACAAGAGGGCTTACAGATAAAGGAAAAGTGGATACGAATCGAATAACTGAGCTATTGAAAACTGAGGGGATCGAAATTTTCGTATCAAGTCCATATCAACGAGCAATCCTAACTATTCGGGAGTTAGCACAATGTTCAGGAAAAGAAATTTTAATTTATGAAGATCTTAAAGAAAGAAATTTTTCCGCAGATGATATCCGAATGCCTGATAGTGAATTAATGCCTTTACTAAATCGGTCATTTTCTGATCCAAACTTTACTTTGTCGGGTGGGGAGTCTAATGCGGATTGTCAGAATCGAGCCATAAAGATCCTAAAAGAATTATTAAAGACATATCAAGGACAGAAAATAGCAATTGGCACACATGGAGCCGTAATGACTCTAATGATGGGGTATTACGATAGTCAGTACGATTTGAATTTTCTGCTACATACATCTAAGCCGGATATCTATAAAATGGAATTTAATGGTCAAGAATTAGTAGAAGTTAAAAGATTATGGAGCTTCAATTAACAACAATTTTAAACTAGCGAAAACGATAGTAAATACCGAACATAAGCCCATCAATTTACGGCGGGTTATACTTTGGTGGAAAATAAACAACAAGGGATGTTATCCGACGACTATAAAACGGTCAGTCAGGAGAACGTCCTTTTTTATATGAAGTCTGGCGCCGAAGTCATGGGGGAGCCCCTCTACGCATATATTAGATGAGTGGACCCAAACGTAAAATATTGTTTTGCAGTGATGGCTGTGACCTACTCTATTTTTTCAAAAAAATGAACATATTTTACGGAGGGGATACATATGATGGTATCAGTCCAAATGCATGTACGAGTTTACGCCGTTTCGCCGATTCCATCAGTCTCCTGAATCTCGGCGGCGGACGACTTCCGGGCATTTTAAAGGCTGTTCTGCCGCATCTGGGATCAAGCAGTTGGTTGAACACGAAGCGGATGCTCTTTAAGCATTTTTCCTTCGGAGACTTTTGAGGAGGGGATTTCATTGGAGAAAGTGGACATTTTTAAAGACATTGCCGAACGCACCGGAGGAGATATTTATCTTGGGGTCGTTGGGGCTGTACGAACAGGAAAATCAACGTTTATCAAGCGGTTTATGGAGACGATTGTTCTGCCTAACATTACAAGTGAGGCGGATCGTGCCCGCGCCGTAGATGAGCTGCCGCAAAGTGCAGCAGGCAAGACGATCATGACGACGGAGCCTAAATTCGTACCGAATAATGCCGTCCAGATCAAAGTAACGGAAGGACTGGATGTGAATGTACGTCTGGTCGACTGTGTAGGATACGCAGTAGAAGGAGCGAAGGGTTACGAGGATGAAAATGGTCCTAGGATGATCTCTACACCATGGTTCGAAGAGCCGATTCCATTTCAGGAAGCGGCGGAAATTGGTACACGGAAAGTTATTCAGGAGCATTCGACGCTTGGTGTTGTGGTCACGACAGACGGCACGATTGCTGAAATTCCACGCAGCTCTTACGTGGAATCAGAGGAACGTGTCATTGAGGAGTTAAAGGAAGTAGGCAAGCCATTCGTGCTCGTCATTAACTCCACGCATCCACGCAGTGATGAAACACTCCAGCTTCGCAGTGAGTTGGCTGCCAAGTATGATATTCCGGTCATGACACTCAGCGCAGCGACGATGACGGAAGATGATGTTACAGGCGTGCTTCGTGAAGTATTGTATGAATTTCCAGTGCATGAGGTGAACGTAAATCTGCCGAGCTGGGTTATGGTACTGAACGAAGATCACTGGCTGCGTAGCAATTATGAAAATTCCGTCCGCGATACGGTTAAAGATATCCGACGCCTGCGTGATGTAGATCGGGTGGTCGGCCAGTTTATGGAATATGAGTTCATCGACAGAGCCGGTTTGAGCGGGATGAATATGGGGCAGGGTGTAGCTGAAATTGACTTGTATGCGCCGGATGAGCTGTACGATCAGATTTTGGTTGAGGTTGTAGGGGTGGAGATTCGTGGCAAAGACCATTTGCTGCAAATGATGCAGGATTTTGCCCATGCCAAACGGGAATATGATCGCTTCGCTGAGGCGCTGGAAATGGTCAAGACAACGGGATACGGCATAGCCGCACCGTCGCTGGCCGAGATGGCACTAGATGAACCGCAGTTGATTCGTCAGGGTACGAGGTTTGGGGTGCGCCTCAAGGCGACAGCCCCTTCCATCCACATGATCCGTGTCGATGTAGAATCGGAATTTGCTCCGATTATCGGGACTGAGAAGCAAAGTGAAGAGCTTGTGCGCTATCTGATGCAGGACTTTGAAAATGATCCGATCAAAATTTGGGAGTCAGACATTTTCGGACGTTCGCTGCATTCCATTGTTCGTGAAGGGATTCAGGGCAAGATTGCCATGATGCCGGACAATGCACGCTACAAGCTGCAGGAAACGCTGGGTCGTATCATTAATGAAGGCTCCGGTGGTCTCATTGCTATTATTCTTTAAGCGTAATCCAATGAAAAAGTGCAAGTAAATAAAGTATTAGACTAACTCACAAAACGAAACAGCGGCAGCTACGGACGAGAAATAAAGTCCTAGGCTGCCGCTGTTTTATTGAGCGTACATTTCTCGTTAACGGAATGTAGTTTCTATTGCAACGATACACTTGTAATTAAATCTGCAATAAACGATTTTTTTCTGGAGCGATCATGCAGCGATTTGACTGACTATTGATTGACAGCGTAGTTCTGACACTCGACAGGCCACCCCAAGTATTCAAATACTTTGTGTGCAGAATCGTCAACCGGCAAGAATGCTTCAACTCTAGGAAATATGCGCTTGCATACAGAAAGATGAATTTGTTTGTAGCGAATAGGAAAATCGAAGCTAAAAATGACAAGGAGATCTGTATCTCCGGGATAGCCTTTAAGCAGCAACCGTTCCCTGGTATTCAATCAGGAAACGGTTGTTTAATTTTTTCTGTTTTGAATTGGGGGAAGAAGGGCCCTAAACAAGCCGGCTAATACTTTATTTTGTCGGAATCTAAGTTATTTTTCTTATAAAATTGTCGTATTTTGTCGTATAAACTCGGAAAATATTTTTATATTAACAAAACCTATTTACATACTTGGTTTAACGCGATATATTAAGTATCAAATTTGAATCATTCTGTGGATTGAACGAGGGGGGAATGAAATCATGAATATCCGAAAAGAGCTCCAAAGAAACAAAAGGCTAGGGCTGGGGGCCATCATGCTGCTGGTGCTGGTTCTGCTGGTCACTGCATGTGGCGGGCCGAAAACAGAGAGCGGCGCTCAAGGGACAAGCACTGCGGGATCGAATACAGCAGAGGGAAAAACGGGTAGTTCAAATCTAAAAGGTAAACGTGTTGCGCTGATCATGGAGTTTAACACAGGCACATTTTCCCAGCAGTATGTTCAAGGTGTGGAAGAGGAAGTTAAGAAATTTGGTGGAACGCTGACTAAGTTTGTAGCAGATAACGATAAGGCTAAAATGGCCTCCTTGCTTGATAGCGCAATTAACCAGCAGTTTGATGTGATTTTAACCGATCATGGTGATGCGTTGCTGGAGACAGGACTGAAAAAAGCAATTTCCCGCAATATTCCGGTTATCGTGTTCGATGCTGACGTCAACGTTCCGGGCGCGGTAGTGCTCTCGCAGGATGATCAAAGCATGGCTGAGCTGACGCTGGAGCAAATGAAAAAGGATATTGGCGGCAAAGGCAACATCGTAAAAGTATGGGTTGCCGGATTTGCACCGATGGAACGTCGTCAGGTTGCTTACGATGCATTTTTGAAATCTAATCCGGATATAAAAGAAATTGCGACTTTTGGTTCTGCGCAGAATCCTGCTTTGGATACACAAGCGAAGATGGAGGCTGTGTTGAAGCAATATCCTAAGGGCGAAATTACAGCTGTCTGGGCCGCCTGGGATGAATTCGCCAAGGGTGCAGCCCGTGCTATCCAACAAGCGGGACGTACGGAAATTAAAGTCTATGGTATTGATATGAGCGACGAGGACTTGCAAATGATTCAGGACCCGAAAAACCCTTGGGTGGCTTCGGCGGCCGTTGACCCAACAGATATCGGGCGCGTACAAGTGCGCTATGCATATCAGAAGCTGCATGGGGATAACCCGGAGGAGAAGGTGGTATTGAAGGCTGTTTATGTGCAACGCGAAGCACTGCCAGATAAGCAAATTTCCACATCCGAGCTGTCTCAATATGTGAAGGGATGGGGCCAAAGCGAGCAAGGCTATAAGGATTGGATGAAGGAATATGAAACATCCAAATAAAATGTACGCATCATGCACAGGCGCGCTTCGGCGCGCTTTTATCATAAGCAAGCCGAGGGGGTTACTATGAGTAATGAGTTCACAAGCATATACACTGGAGATGAGGAAAATCAGCAAGCGGTTTGCTGGTGTGGACGCCCTGCGAGCCGTGGATTTTACAGTACATGGCGGCGAAATTCATGCGCTGTTGGGTGCTAACGGGGCAGGCAAAAGCACGTTGATGAAAATTTTGTCCGGCGCATATCGTTCGGATCAGGGAGCCATCGTAGCCGGTGGCGAGGAACTGAGCATTAGCTCACCGTGGGAGGCCAAAAGAGCCGGAATTCACTGTATATATCAGGAGGTCGATTCGGCGCTTGTACCTCAGTTAAGCGTCGGTGAGAACATTATTTTAGACGATTTGTCAGCACCTGAAGGACGATGGTGGGCCATGCCGGGTTCTATGCGCAGACGAGCTCGTGAGGCCTTGGTACGGCTGGGGGCTGATATTGATGTAAGGCAATATGTGTCTGAATTAACGTTGGCAGAGAAGCAGCTTGTACTTATCGCACGTATTTTGACACAGCAAGCGAAGACGATCATTTTTGATGAGCCTACAGCGCCGCTCAGCGAGGAAGAAACGCGGCGTTTGTTCCGTACGATCCATACCCTCAAGGACGAGGGGGTTGCATGCATCCTTATCACACATCGGCTGCCGGAGGTCATCGAGCATAGTGACCGTGTTACGGTGATGCGTGACGGTGAGCGTGTGTTCACGGGTCCTGCCTCTGATTTAAGTGTAGGCGACATTGTTACGTATATGCTTGGGAAAACATTTGAAGAGGAGTTTCCGAAAGCAGAGGTTCCTATTGGGGAAGCGATTTTGGAAGCGAGAGGGCTGCGCAAGGGTTTACGAGTTCACGGCGTTGATTTGCAGGTCAGACGTGGAGAAATATTGTCTATTGTGGGATTGGTTGGTGCAGGCAAGACGGAACTGTCACGGCTTCTTACAGGGGCAGACAAGCCCGATCAGGGTGAACTGGTCTTTAAAGGCCGCTCCATTCGTTTGAGAGAGCCTGCGGATGCGGTCGTGCAAGGGATTGTGTCTATACCCGAGGAACGGCGGAAGCAGGGGGTACTAATAGAGGAGAACGTTGAACGAAACCTTAGTCTCCCGCTCTTGGGCCAGCTGAGTGTTCTTGGTTTCATCAGTCGACCCAAAGAACGTGCTAACGGTAATAAGGTCGTCGCATCTCTTGGCATTAAGACACCATCTCTGCGTCAAAATGTTAAATATTTGAGCGGCGGGAATCAGCAAAAGGTAGCAATTGGGAAATGGCTGCATTCCGGAGCGGATGTGTTTGTTTTTGACGAGCCGACCAAAGGTGTGGATATCGGGGCAAAAAGTGATATTTTCCGTATCATTGGTGAATTGGCGGCACAAGGAAAAGCGATCATTTATCTCACCTGTGAATTTGCTGAAGGGATCGGCATTGGGGATCGGATTGCAGTGATGTATGATGGCAAAATAATTAAGGAATTTGCACGGGGCGAAGTGGAACAGGAGCAACTTCTGTTATATGCCAGCGGCGGTGAAGAGGTGCATTCATGAAGGAAAAATGGTTAAACGTCTCATTTCGTTACGGGGCTATCGTTGTAATTATTGGTGTGCTGGCCTTTTTTTCAGCCACATTACCTTATTTCTGGACGTACGATAACTTAATGGACATTCTTGGTTCGATTGCTATCGTAACTTTTGTCGCAATTGGTGTGACGTTGTCACTGATCGTGGACGGTTTTGACCTGTCGGTTGGAGCTACGGTATCTTTGACGACAGTAGTTTCAGCTTCGTTGATGGTTTGGTATGAACAGCCTGTTGCGGTGGTCATCATCGTATCTTTGGCTGTCGGAGCTTTGGTTGGATTATTAAATTCATTGCTGATCATCAAACTACGTATTCCTGATTTGCTGGCAACCCTCGCAATCATGTATATTGTAAGTGGGATTCATAAAACATACGCACAAGGCTACACCATTTACAATCATATGCAGTTTCCTGATGGCAGCAAGGCGTCAGGAGAGATATCTCCTGCATTTCTTCTGTTGGGACAAGGTAAATGGCTGGGTATCCCGATTTCAGTTATTTTGCTGCTGCTGGCCGTAGCGGTGGTGCATACTTTCCTGACTTACACAAAGCATGGGCGTCAAATGTATGTTACTGGAGGCAATGAGGAAGCCGCTCGTTTGTCTGGCATACGGGTAAAAAAAGTCCGCACACTTGCTTACGTGGCTTCGGGCGTGTTTGCGGCGATAGCTGGTATATTGTATGCTTCCCGTGTAGGCTCTGGTCAAATTGACGCAGGCTCTCCATTACTTATGGAAGCCGTCGCTGCAGTTTTCGTTGGTTTTTCGGTCTTTGGAGCCGGTAAACCCAATGTCATCGGTACTTTTATTGGCGCGGTACTGATCGGGGTGCTGGTTAATGGATTGACGATGATGAATGTGCAATATTTCGTTCATGATATCGTCAAAGGCGTAGTGCTGGTGCTTGCGCTGGCTGTTACTTTTTACGTGTTAAACCGTCGCCGTACTTGAAATTGTCTGTGGACTGTATTACTATAAACTTTGTTCCACGCAAGAAGGGTGCCATATAACGCCAGTTTCGGCCTATATTGCGGAGGTTAGGTATATTCTATGTATATTTAACGACGAAACGGAAACAGATGATAACATTATGGAAGGCAGTATGCCGCCCGGGTTATTTTATACAGGCGACTTCGTATCGGGTCTACAGCACCGATAACCTTAATGCTGGACTACACTTAAATTAGGAGGTGAATATTTTGAATAAAACGGATTTGATCAATCAGGTTTCTGAAAGCACTGAGTTGTCCAAAAAGGACGTAACCAAAGCCATTGACGCTGTTTTTGAGGCGATCTCCGGAGCGCTGCAAAGCGGAGATAAGGTGCAACTGGTAGGTTTTGGTAACTTTGAGGTTCGTGAACGTTCCGCACGCAAAGGACGTAACCCGCAAACAGGAGAAGAAATCGAAATCCCTGCGAGCAAAATTCCGGCATTTAAACCGGGTAAAGCGCTCAAGGACGGAATCAAATAAGATTTCTTACATATTCCCATTGCGCTGGAAAGACCGTGAATTTGATTCACGGCCTTTTCTTTTTGTCCTGTTTGCTACGGGATAGATTACACTAGGGTAGAGGTACTTTGGACAGAAGAAGAGGAAGCTATTTTACCGTTCCGCGAGGCATAAGCGATCAGGATTAGCGGCTCACCTGTCAGCTCGGCAAATTCATGCTCCAGCTGCTGGAGTCGCTCGATTTGGGCAGGATTAAGCTTGGCGGGACGATAGTTTTTCATCTGATTTGGCTCCTTTCGTAAACATATAAGGTTGCACGGATAGTATGGCTCGCGACACGCTAATTGTTGCAGGTAAAGCCGGAAGCATGTGGTTGACAAAACAAGCTCAAATCTCCATCATAAAAAGTATAGCTTCGGCTCTCAGGGGGGAAAAGAAATGGAAGATAACGTGACGAGTAGCAGTGAGTACGTCGTAATAAAAGCAAAAAGCAACGGGTGTCAGGTTTTTGGTCTAACTAGAGGTCAAGATACACGCTTGCATCATTCAGAAAAGCTGGACAAGGGTGAGGTGCTAATCGTTCAGTTTACGGATCACACCTCTGCTATTAAAATTCGCGGTAAAGCCGTAGTTATGACCAAACACGGAGTTGTGGATACAGAGGATTAAAATGCAGGCATAGCCTGCTTTTTTTTGTTGTACAATGAGAGTGAGGACCTTTACCATAGCAAGCCCACATTATGGGGTAGGGGTCAGGGGAGGCTCGGATGAAACCTTGGATTGTACTCGCCAGCTCGATTCTCATAAC
>NZ_ASSB01000375.1:0-813 GCF_000520755.1 Paenibacillus sp. 1-18 | reverse complement strand
TGCAAAACTGAATATGAGGTTGGAAATTTACTTAAAAACCGTAGTGAATACGGGAATACATAGCTCCAAAGACGCCTTTGTAAGCTGGGAAAACCTGATCTAAAACGGCTTGGAATTGCAGCTTCGTCTGTACACACATCTTTGAAAGGGACTCATACTGTCTTGTAAGATAGCGCAGATTGAGAAGTTGCACACCTCTTTTCTTAAAAGGTTCAAACTCTTCCTTGTAGTACAACTCTCCCAATAGGTAAGCGTCCGCAGCATCCGTCTTTACTTTACGAAGTTGAGACTTTCTAAGCCGATTTGAGATGAGCGGATTAATGACAATGTAAATGTAGTGATGTTCTTCTAGAAACTGAACAACGGGACTTTGGTAATGGCCGGTTGCTTCTAGAATAAGTAGAGGACGTAGTCTGGATGCAGTCTCAACATCCTTCAAAACTGGATGTAAATTTGCTAGGCCATCACGAGTGTGCTCGAAGTGGAATGTCCCTCTGAAGGGCTTTCCGCGCGCTAAAAAGGCTTGTCCATGACTTTCTTCTTTTGAAATATCTAGACCGACAACTGGATTCATTTCATCTCTCCCTGTAAGTTTAGATTCCCCGGCATCCCTAAGGTTCTTCTTGTCGCTCCATAGCATCGCTTGTTATACGGGATCTTACGTCCCAACCAGCCTCAATCATGGTCATGACAAGTAGGGCGAACACTATAGCGCTCGGGATCAAGTTCCACGGGCAGGTACGTTCGACCAGGCTACCTTAATCCTCTATGCAAATGAAAAAAGGATCAACCAGAAAGAACTGGTTGATCTCA
>NZ_ASSB01000374.1:0-18144 GCF_000520755.1 Paenibacillus sp. 1-18 | reverse complement strand
CCATCGGATGGATTGCCTACGGCTGGTTCATCCGGCAGTGCATCCTGTACATGCAGCTGGGCACCGTCGGGGGTCACGCCATACTCTCGTCCCTGCTTACCTTTTTTCGCCAGATCCTCCCGGCCGTTGGCATATCACTTCTGCTGGGCGCTGGTGTGCTGCTTGTCTTCGCTCTATTCGGCACCGTGGCGATGATTTGGACGGGAATACTGGCACTTATTCTCCAGCAATCGTATCATTTTGTTACCAGTCTGGTCAGGCTGTGGCACATCAGCTCGCAATACCGGCTGTGGCATTCCGATATTTCCGGCAGAGGCTGAGCTCTGTTGACAAACTACTTCTTATCCCTGTGCAAACGGCACCTAACTGAATGCTTTTAACAAAATCTGTTCCTGAGGTATCAGGAGCAGATTTTTTTGTAGCTTTTTGTGAAGAAACATTTGCCAAAGCCAGCCGACTTTGTTACAATAATCGCAGTGAACTGATAGTAACAACTTTGTAATCTTTATTGTAACTTTTATCTCAAAAGCTCGTTATCGTGAATACTGCTCTCCAAGGTGCACATCATAAGTTAAGCCTAATTCCTGGCACCTAGGAAGCGGGGGAACCAGTTTGGGTGAATTGATCTCGCAACAGAGTGGTCATAGGGGAACCTTCTACCGAATCCTTAAGCTAACCTCGCAGGCATTGGAAGGGGTATATTTTTTTTGAAGAAGAAGCTAACGATCGCAGCTATGGGTCTTGCCATTGCCTTTACATCTTTTACATTCGGCGGAGGCAGTGCATACGCAGACTCTAAGATGGACCAGATCATCCAGGATGCCAAAGGAACAAGCTACAGAAGCGGAGGCACTACACTCGAAGGGTTCGATTGCTCCGGCTTCACAATGTATGTATTTAACAAACTGGGAATTAAATTGCCGCATCAATCTGGATCACAATTCAAAATGGGATCTTCCGTATCCCCCGATGAAATGAGACCTGGGGACCTGGTGTTCTTTAACACCACAGGGAGAGGCATTTCCCATGTAGGTATCTTCGTAGGTGAAGGGAAATTTGCCCACTCCTCGTCTTCACGTGGTGTAGTAGTTAGCTCACTGAACGAAAATTATTACGCTAACCGTTTTGTCGGTGCAAAAAGAATTATGAGCACAGACGATTACCACGCCGTAGCTTCTGAAATTCCTGATGACGATAACGTAGAATAACTGACGCACAGCAAGCTAACCTTAGCCGCAATTTGATTCTGGCCAGAATCGAATTGCGGTTTTTTATGTCCCCAACATCAGCAAATGGTATTATTACTGACGAAATGACACCTCAAAAGGTTTCAATTTTGGCGAACATCGTCGGTTTTACCTTCATGAGGGGAAGCATATGAACAGCAATACCTTCTTACTGAATGTATACCCGACTTGGAGAAAAAATAAACACGCTTGCCATTCCTTTGTAGCTTGTCTACAATCTGTTGTTAATAATTTAAGCACCTGCAAAAGGAGGATGTCTAATATATGCCTGCCTCAATATCAAACTTCCGGGTCGTACCGATGGACGAGCATCAGGCGGCTGCGATCTGTGAATGGCGCTATGATCCACCCTACAATATCTACGGCTGGCTACCCTGGGAACAAATGAAGGCGCTGGAAGTCGAATTTGGAAATCCCACACTTCGGCAAGAGCAATATGTTGCCGTACTGGATGAGGAGAGCAAGCTGACGGGATTTGCGCAATATTTCCCGATGGTTGGTGTAACCCGGCTGGGTCTTGGAATGCATCCCGACAGATGCGGACAAGGCAGAGGCTCTGATTTTGTCCGAGCGATTGCTGAGGAAGCCAGACGGCGCAATCCGCAGAACGAAATTGATCTGGAGGTGCTCACCTGGAATGGGCGCGCCATCCGGGCCTATAAGGCAGCCGGGTTTAAGATTACAGATACCTATGAACGACAGACTCCCGATGGCAAAAAGCCGTTTCATTGTATGGTATATCATCCCGACCACCAGAGCCGGGTTCTATGATAAAAGCGCCTTCGGCATACAACTCTCTGTTGTATAGCGAAGGCGCCTTTATCATCATACAGCAGATCATTACACACTTAATGACTGCTGCGCATTTTCTCAAAAGCTTCATTATATTGTTGGGCTTCCTTAGTATCCACGGCCATAATACCGCCATCATCCCATGAGGTCAAACGCAAAGTCACGGTCTTGTAATCAATCGTAATAAACGGATGATGATTGAATGCTTCAGATATAGCAGCAACCTCATCCACGAATGCAATCCCTTTCATAAAACTGGAAAAATTATATTTTCGAACGATCCAACGTCCTTCCTCCAGCTCCCAGCCCTCCAGTTTCTTCAGATGTGCTTCAATCTCTTCTTGTGTAAAAGGCATGTTACGACTCCTCTCCATTTATACGGAAGCCTTTCAGCCGCTTGTACGGCTAAAACTACGATATAGTGGTGTACATATTACCACGGCCCCGCTGATAAATCCATAAGACGGCCCTCAAATTAAAGGGACCGACGTTAGCTCCTCTTCTCCAATGAGAACATAAATCCGATGCTGCTCTGACTCATAGATCACAACGCCGCTGCCTACAGTAATTACAGGCTCTGTGCCCAGTGCATAAAACAGATCCTCCGCCAACGCCTCGTTGACCTCCTGACGTCCCACTGGGTCCAGCTTGTCCCAATCCAATGCATCCATTTCGAAAAATTCATAGCTGTCCGGAATGCGACCTACAGCCTCTGCCAATTCGTTCAAAATTTGTTCATACTCCCGCCCATGCTTCACTCCCATGCGTTTTCCTCCAATTCTTCCGCCATTCATTACATAGTCACCTTATTATACCGGAAATTCACCCTTAACAAAAAAGAGAGTTTTGTCGATAAATACTATAATCCGTCTCATAATGACGCGCTTGGGGCATGGACGACCCCGGCGGCATGAAAGGATTCAAAATCTATTCTCATGGATGAGGTGTATCATGCAAATTTCAACCATTATTGGACTTGTGCTCGGGATTGTGTCACTGGTCGTCGGGATGATCCTAAAGGGCGCGCCAGTCGTCAACTTGGTCAACAATCCCGCTGCTTACATGATTATTTTTGTCGGAACGTCAGCGAGTATATTCATGGCTTTTCCGATGGAAGAACTTAAACGGGTACCTAAGCTGTTTAAAATTATTTTCACCCAGCAGAAACTGCTGGATCGCAAGGAGCTCATCAGCACGTTTACCGATTGGGCATCGATTACCCGTCGTGAAGGTCTGCTCGCGCTGGAATCCAAGGTCGAAGAGATCGACGATCCCTTTATGCGTACAGGTATGCGTATGATCATTGATGGTAATGATCAGGAATTCGTACGCGATGTGCTAATGGAAGACATTAACGCTACCGAAGACAGACATCGCGCCGGCGCGCTGATTTTCTCCCAAGCCGGGATGTACGCTCCTACTCTGGGGGTACTCGGTGCGGTCGTAGGTCTGATTGCGGCCTTGGCCGACCTTAGTAACATGGAAAAACTGTCTCACGCCATCGCTGCAGCCTTTATTGCAACGTTGCTTGGTATTTTTACCGGTTATGTCCTTTGGCATCCGATGTCAAATAAACTGAAACGACTTTCCAAAAAAGAGGTTGAGTTGAAGCTGATGATGGTCGAAGGCTTGCTTTCGATTCAATCGGGCATCTCGACTATTGCCATAAGCCAAAAGCTGGCGATCTTCTTAACTCCTACCGAACGCGCTAGTATGGCCCAGAAGGATGGCGACTCCAGTGAGTAAAAAAAGACATGAACCGCATGAAGAACATGCAGACGAAAGCTGGCTGTTGCCATATTCCGACTTGATGACCCTTCTGCTCGCATTATTCATCGTCTTATTCGGTATGAGCTCGCTTGATGCCAAAAAATTCGAAACGATGGCTCAATCCTTGACTGCAGCCTTTAACGGTGGTACCGGCATACTGGATCAATCGGCTGCTAACCCGTCGTCACAATCGATGGATATGGGGAAAAATAAAGAACAGGTAACCCAACCCGTAAAATCTAAAGCTACTTCCACTTCTGAATTGCAAAAACAGCTTGCCCAGCGGGAAGAAGAAGATTTGAAAAAGCTTAAAAAGCAAATGGATCAATACATTCAAAATAACGGCCTGACTACTCTGCTGAATACCAAACTGAACCAATCTCAGCTGATGATCACAATTAGCGATAATGCTTTGTTTGCATCAGGACAGGCCGAAGTAAAGCCGGAGGCGAGAAAGCTGGCTAAGTCCATTTCCAGCATGCTTCAGCAGTTTCCTGGCTATGATGTTATCGTATCGGGTCATACAGATAATGTCCCTATCTCCAACAGCCAGTTTCCGTCCAACTTTGATTTGAGCGCCAAGCGCTCACTGAATTTCTTGCGAATTTTGTTACTCAATACGCAGCTCGACCCAACCAAGTTTGTATCTATCGGTTATGGCGAGTATCGTCCAATAGCCAGCAATCAAGATGGACAAGGACGCGCTAAAAACCGCCGTGTTGAGATTTCCGTTCTCCGCAAATATCAGAACGGTACACAAGTTATTAGCCCTACCTCAAGTGCGAGTGAAGGTTGATCATGCATATGTTATATGAGCAAAGGCACCGCCGCATTTTTAATGCAGCTGGTGCCTTTGGTTTAGCGAATCCTGTAGCTGCCCTGTCCTATACGACGATCATGATCTGTAGGCCATGAGAAGCCCCTCTGGCTTAGCTAAGCGTATAATCGAGCATCTGGCCAAGCTCCTGCTTTTCAGCCTCTGTGAGGTCACGCCAGGCGCCTTTCTGGAGCGATCCCAACCGAATATTCATAATCCGCAGGCGCTGCAGCTTTTGGACTTCATAGCCGAAAGCCGCACACATCCGCCGAATTTGACGATTTTTCCCTTCCGTCAGAATAATACGGAATACATGCTCTGATACACGCGTCACCTCACAGGGCAGTGTCCGCTGGCCGAGTATTTTCACACCACTGGACATCCCCTGCACAAAAGATAATGTGACGGGACGATCCACCGTAACAATATATTCCTTCTCATGCTTGCCCTCTGCCCGTAAAATCCTATTCACAATGTCTCCATCATTGGTAAGTAAAATGAGACCTTCCGAATCCTTGTCCAGACGTCCGATTGGGAATATCCGCTGCGGGTGCCCCACAAAATCAACAATATTGCCTCTAATATGACTTTCTGTTGTGCTGGTTATTCCCACCGGCTTGTTCAATGCAATATATACATGATTGGACTTCTCGCGTAATGGCTTGCCGTTCACGCGAACGTCATCGCCTTCCTCCGCTTGACTGCCCAGCACTGCCACTTCACCGTTAATCGTCACGCGGCCGCTCTCTACCAGCTTGTCCGCCTCACGACGCGAGCAAAAGCCGGTTTCGCTGATAAACTTGTTAATGCGCAACCTGTGTACCCTCCATTTCTACTATCACGTTTCCTCCTGCGTCCTGTCCCGTTACTCAGGCTTGGCAATCGGAAGCTGCACAAGGGCTGTCGTTCCCTCTCCCTCTGTGCTTTCAATATCCAGTGTGCCTTTATGACTCTGTATAATACGCTGACTGACCATAAGTCCGAGTCCTGTACCTGTTTCTTTGTTGGTGAAAAAAGGCTCGCCCAGCTTGGACAGCATTTCTGCGGGAATCCCTGTCCCCTGATCCCGTATGAAGATTTTAACGTTTTCTCCCTCCAAGAACAAACGAATCGTGATCATACCACCTTTACTCATAGCTTCCATACTATTTTTAAGTAAATTAATGAATACCTGTTTTAACTGATTTTCTTCAGCGTATACAAGAGCAGGCTCCTCTGTGACCTGAAGGTTAAACACAATACCCAGCAGATGCGCCTGACTATCAAGCAACGAAATGACATCACTCACAATATATCGAACATCTTTTTTCTGAAAATGCACGGCCTGTGGCTTCGCCAATATTAAAAACTCGCTGACGATCAAATTAATGCGATCCAGTTCAGACATCATAATATCATTGTGCTTCAAATTCAGCACTTGATTTTGCTGCTGCAGCTGGAGAAAGCCACGCAGCGTGGTCAGCGGATTACGAATCTCGTGCGCCACGCCTGCCGCCAGTTGTCCTACTGTCGTCAGTTTCTCAGATCTGCGCAGCAGTTCCTCCATCCGGTTGCGCCCTGTAATATCACGCGAAACGCTGATAAATCCCAAAATTTCGCCTCCCTCATCCATAATGGGCGACGTGCTCATACTAATCTCTACTGTACTTCCATCCTTGCGCATTCTAAGGGTCTCATTGGACACGACGCTTTCACCCTGAAGGAGGCTTTCTTTCTGCAATTCATACTCCTCCTGTTGCTGTGGAGGTACAAATTCCAGCTTGCGTCCAACCAATTCCTTCTTGGTCCAGCCGTATAAAGCTTCAAAAGCATGATTAACCCGAACGACACGATCGTCCTGATCGGTCACAAGAATCGCATCCGCTGTCTGATTAATAATCGATTCCAGGTGCTCCTTTACAGAACGGTTCTCCTCATACATCTGTTCGAGTCTCCGTGTATACATACCCAGGTTGTAGGCCATCGCGTTGATCCGCTCACCCAGCCGTGCAAGCTCATGACCACCCTTAATCTCTAGCCGTGTATCAAATTGTCCATCGGCCATCTCGTTCACCTTCTCCAGAATGGACTGAATGGGACGGATGAACAGACTGGCTAGCACGTAGCTGCCAATAATGACAACCTCCAAGAGGACAATGGAAATGGCAATTAAACTAATCAATTGTTTAGAAATAACAGAGGTGATCGTATCATAATTCATAACAATTCGAATGACATAGGCTTCACGGTTAGTCGGATAAAAAGGTATGTAGCTGACGAGAACCCGCTGGCCTTTAATATAACAATCTTGTACAATACTCTCCCCTGAGAGAATAGCTCTGGACACAGCCAAACGGTCCTCCTGCACTCTAGTGAGTTGATACGTGCCGAACTGGATCGGTTTATTGTACATATAATAGTATTTCCAATCGTTACCGTTCTTGTCCATCGTAGCGCCACCAAAGGTTGCAGGGTTAATTCCTGTAATCTCCATAATGCGATAATCCACTTGCTGAGTCTGCTTTACGATCTCATCAGGGCTTAGGATGGATTCGAAATCTTGCACTGAAGTATCCTGAAAGGAAATTCGAATTAAGTAGTTACGTTTTTGGTCATAATAAAATCCCCATTTATTAATATGTGAGGCGTCTAAACCTGTGTAATCAAACGATCCGGTCCAAAAATGGTCCAAGTTCTGTCCTTGCGTCATTCTAGCCTGTCCATGCTCATACAATTGGTCGACTGCATTTTTCCAATGTCCATTCAATGGTTCGGAAGACGTTAATTCTTTGGGATTGGAGGATTTGACAACCCTATACCCCTCCCCATCGCGAATCATCAAGGAAATGTTAATATCCCTATGGAGTGTGGCCATCTGTTGAAGCTGTTTCTGCTGAATTTTTTGGATGTCAGGATCTAGTTGATTGGCAGCCAACGTGGCAGAAAGCCACAGATTGTATCCGAGCTGTTTGTCAACCGCCTCCCAGCTATGCCGAGTTTGTTCGATGGCTCCTCCGATGATTTTAGCCGTCAGAACCATTTTTGTTTCACTGTCACTTCTTAGATTTTCGTGGGTCGTATAATAATTAAGTGCGATATTTAATAAAAGGATAAACAGGACTGACCCCGACAAAATAATCGTTATTCTGATTTTTATCGACACACTAAATTCTCACCTCTTGCCGTATGCTGGCGATTACTGGCAATTGCTAACTCAATGATACCGTAATAACGCCCGTGATACCAGCATTTACATTTCCCGGATATACATAAATACATACCAAGTGTATAGTGTTGTCAACACAGGGGCGTTTGCCTACAATATAATCAGATAATCATCCACAAGTAATCCACAAATACACAGGTTTTATTATTAACTGTGGGTATGTCTGTGGACAAGTGTGGTGTTATCCACAATTTTATTCACATCATGTTAACAACGGAATATTTGTTCGTTGGATAATTCCGCGTTTGAGAGGAGCATTTTCCCAGTGACCATTATGGATCACGCCTATTGGATGAAAGAAGCCATTCAGGAAGCGTACAAGGCAGAAGCGTTGGGTGAGGTACCCATTGGAGCTGTCATCGTAAAAGATAACGAAATCATAGGCCGTGGCTATAATTTGCGTGAGACTGACGCTGATCCGACAGCACATGCAGAGATTATTGCTATTCGTCAGGCTAGTGAACATCTGGGTGCTTGGCGTCTGCTGGATTGCAGACTGTATGTCACTTTGGAGCCGTGTCCAATGTGTGCCGGAGCCATTGTGCAGTCAAGGATTCCTCACTTGATATATGGCACTACAGATCCCAAGGCTGGCTGCGCAGGCACACTGATGAATTTATTACAGGAGCCTCGGTTCAATCATTGCACAGAGGTGACCAGTGGTGTCCTCCAAGAGGAATGCGCCTCATTGCTGACGAATTTCTTCCGAAATCTCCGACAAAAGAGAGCGGCTGCGAAGTTGTCTTCTCCTCCTCCTTCATCCTAAGGATGAAATCCGAAGCACTTACTCCCACACAACCGCGATCAGTCGTTTTACATCTGATTGCGAATTCCCTATGGAAGGAGATCAGCTATGCCCATGAGCTTGTATAACACGCATCAAGGTATCTTTTTACGGCCAATAGGCTTGAAGGACAGTGAATCCCTTCTCGCCCTTAGAATGCGAAACAGGGAGTCATGTGCGCCGTACGAGCCGCTTTACGAGGAGTCATTTTTCACATTAGAGAAGCAGCAGGACTACACCCGGCAAAAGCTGCTTCAAACCGAAGAGGATCGAGGGTACATGTTCGGTATCTTTCTCTTAAAGGAAGAGCGGCTCATCGGATATATCTCCATTTCCAATCTGGTACGTGGAGCTGGACAATTTGCCGATATCGGCTACATGATAGATCAGCATGAACAGGGTCGAGGTCATATGACCGCTGCCCTGAAGCTGATCATACAATATGCCTTCCGTTCGCTCTCCCTGCACCGTCTTCAGGCGGGTACTCTCTTGCATAATGTTCGCTCACAGCGCGTATTGGAAAAATGCGGCTTCCAGCCGGAAGGTATTGCCCGCAAGCTGGTACAAATTCAGGGCACTTGGCAGGATCACCAGATGTTCGCACTTCTAGCTGAGGATGACGTGTGGCAGACCTAAATGACTGTACAGGGGCTAATATAGCAGTAGACAAAAAAACGCCCGGCGTTAAGCCGAGCGGTTTCTTACATCACATGATGAATGCTGCCTTGCAAGACTGCATTCTATACTTAAGGAGCGACAGTTTGCATTTTTTGTTGCAGTTGTTCTATAGTCAACACTTGGTCGCTTGTTGGAATACCCACTTTAAATGTTGCTTTTTCATTGATTTTGCTATATTGCGTGTAGCCTGTTACAGACAATTTCACATTGTCTTTTGTAGCCGGATCATTCATCTCCACATTCGCATTCAGGTCTTGATACACAGGAATGTTATCCTTGTTCAAAGCCGTGTTAATGTCGAATTGTTTCACCGTCAAATAGTTTTTCAACTCATCGAGTTTTTTGCTAACTTCACTGGTGTTGGATTGCAGTTCTTTCTTCGCTTCAGCCAGTTCTTCCTTCTTCACTTGAAGCATACCAGCATATTCGTCTTTGGACATGATATCCAGGACTTTCGGAAGCGCCTTAGTAACAAATGTATCGACAGCTTGCTTCACATTGTCGTTCGTAATTTTGAATTGAACCACTTGTTTAGCTTCAACGCCTTGTGGCAATTTAGCATCCTTAGGATCAATATCAAAGAAATACGTAGCTTGGTCATACTCGCCCATAATCGCTGCGATCACTTCGTTCGCAAATTTTTGCGATTTTTCCTGATCCATCGTTGCAGGGTTAAATTCTTGTCCGGATTTCTTAGCCAGTTCTTGTGGATCAATAATCAGGAATTTACCCACTACATCCTGTGGAAGCGGGTAGAATGGAATATTCGGAATTTTAACATACAATTTATCTTTGGTCATAACCATTGGGATCGTGAAGCTGGTGGAAAGATCACCTTTCAAATGAATGCCCAGCGTCATTTCAGATTGCAAAGGTTCTTTTTGATACACACCATCCAGCGTAATGTCTGCATTTTTCAGCATACTGGTTATCATTGCACTTTGTTGACTTGGTAGAGTAGCGGATGAAATTGTCAGATCCTTAACGGTAAATTGACTTTTGGATTCATAAGAGTTCAACTTCATTGCATTTGCAGTACCGGTCGTAACAGCTTCCTTCGGCTCTAACTTCTTGCTACAACCTACCAGGGCTACCATCAAAAGCAACACCATAGTGAGTACCAAGACGGATAACTTTTTACTCATTGTGTAGATTCTCTCCTCTCGTAATTAACCCCTTTTATAATACTAATCAAAAAATACACACCCCCTATTTTACCGCATTTTCACAGACAACGGAACACTTATTGGAAAATTTTCTTGCAATAAGCACAAAGACACCCTGGCTCTCTAACCAGGGTGTACTTATCATGCAATATATTTTTAGGAAAAAAGTCTAACTGCTTAAGACCCTTCTCTGTTGTGGTGATCGACGTGATTTCGTTGTTTCACCTTTTTAGAACCAGACAATGGCTCTTGTTGATGATTACGCTCACGTCTTTCGTTTCCTCCACCAGAATCCTGTGCTTCGGGAACAGGAATAGCTTTAGGCTTGCTCATTTATGCATCCTCCGTTCTCAGTCTATACTCTGACACATTAGAAAATCTGTTTATTACCATTTAAAATAGGACTATAGATGGTGCAGATCTTCTGTCTTATCGTGATTTAGTGAATCCTGATGACGGCGGTCATTACGATCCTGCTGCACTTGCTGTGCCTGATGGCTATTAACTGGACGCTGCTCCAAATCATCTACAATGTTAGACAGGTTCTTATCCAAACCATTTTTGGCTTTCGTCATATAGTCTTCCCCCTTATCCCTTCATGACTACGAATGCGTTAACGACTGTAACGTCTGAGCACATTGGTGAATGTGCCGCGTGTAATCAGACACCAGCTGTTGGATGATATCTGTGCGCTCATCCACAGTCTTCCCATCTCGTTCTACATCGACCAAGTTAACCTGCACTTCTCGGGAATCTACATAGGTGCATGCAAAGTCGAAGGAGTACATTTGTCGGCCTTCTACCTCAATGTGGATTCGTATAGTCCGGCTGTCTGCTTCATCTGCCTGCACCTGTGCTTTATCTCCTGAATTCAAAAGAATCGGCAGCTGTTCCTGCCAAGCTTCTACCAGTTTCTGCTGATCTACTGTCATTTCTCGATTCATGCCAGCACCTCCACATCTGATAACGTGTGAAAAAAGCAGGCTTTTTATACAACAAAAAAGCCATTCACCACGATTCCTGATTCATAGCGCCTAAAGGCTAATGTACCAGCTATCGTATTTAAATGGCTTGGTTATTTTATAATATGGCGGAGAGGATGGGATTCGAACCCATGTGAGCTTGCACTCTAACGGTTTTCAAGACCGCCCCGTTATGACCGCTTCGGTACCTCTCCAGGTGGTAAATGGATCAAGTTGCTTCCTTTTAAAACTAACTCAGGCGCAACAAAATTATTTTACCACAGAATTTCTACAAATGCAATGCCTACTGTTTGGGGGTAATTACCTCGACACCACGCATGTATGGACGCAGCACTTCAGGGATCACAATGCTTCCGTCTTCCTGCTGATAATTTTCCAAAATAGCAGCCACCGTGCGCCCTACAGCCAATCCTGAACCGTTCAGCGTATGTACAAATTCAGGCTTCGCTTTCGAATCTGGACGAAACCGGATGTTCGCACGACGCGCCTGGAAGTCTTCCGTGTTAGAGCACGAAGAAATTTCGCGGTACATGCCGCTCTCAGGCAACCACACTTCCAAGTCGTACGTTTTGGCAGACGTAAAGCCCATATCCCCAGTGCAAAGTGCCAGCACGCGATATGGAAGACCAAGCAGCTGTAGAACACGCTCAGCATCATTCGTCATTTTCTCCAGTTCCTCGTAAGAGGTGTCCGGGTGAACCAGCTTGAGCATCTCTACCTTATTGAACTGATGCTGGCGAATCAAACCACGCGTATCCCGTCCTGCCGATCCTGCCTCTGAGCGGAAACAAGAGCTATATGCCACATAATATTTTGGAAGCTGCTCTGCGTTCATAATCTCTTCGCGGTGATAGTTCGTTACCGGAACTTCAGCTGTAGGAATGAGATAATACTCGGTATCACGCAGTTTGAACAAATCCTCTTCAAACTTTGGAAGCTGTCCTGTTCCATACAGACTGTCGCGATTAACAATGTATGGAGGAAGCATTTCTTCATAACCATGTTCACTGCTGTGCAAATCCATCATAAAGTTAATCAATGCGCGCTCCAGTCGCGCTCCCAAACCTTTGTAGAACGTAAAGCGGGAACCCGTCACCTTAGCTGCGGCCTCGAAATCAAGAATATCCAGATTCTGTGCCAGCTCCCAATGCGCTTTGGGCGTAAAAGAAAACTCAAGCGGCTCCGACCAGCGACGGATTTCTACATTATCCTCTTCCGAGGTGCCTACAGGCACTGTGTCATTGGGGATATTCGGGATGGACATCACCAGTTCGTCGATCTGAACCTCCAGCTCGCGTACTTGATCATCCAATTCTTTAATACGATCGGAGACCTGACGCATTTCAGCAATAAGATCATCCGCATTTTCCTTGTTCTTTTTCAACTTGGCTACTTCACCGGATACGACATTCCGACGATTTTTGAGCGCTTCACTTTCCTGAAGCAGCTCACGACGGCTTACATCCAAATCTGTAAAACCATTAATCAGATCCAGCGATTTGCCCCTGTTCTGTAAAGCCTTTTCAACCCGACCAAGCTCATTACGCAAAATCTTTATATCTAACACAGGTAATCCCTCCTACACTACAAACCTGACTTGCCGCGCTATTCGCGGACCATATCCACGAAATACTGATGTAATCGGTAATCGTCTGTTAATTCCGGATGAAAGGATGAAGCCAGCAAATGCCCCTGACGGGCCGCTACGATCTCACCGTTGTACTCAGACAGCACGTCTACTCCTGTTCCAACAGACATGATTAACGGCGCGCGTATAAACACAGCACGAACCGGCTGCTCAATCCCTTTAATATTCAAGTCTGTTTCAAAGCTTTCTCGTTGGCGACCAAAGGCATTACGCGATACTGTAATATCCATCAGTCCCAAGTGTGCTTCTTCCTGCCCTTGAATTTTTTTGGCCAGCACGATCAATCCCGCGCAGGTACCGAATATAGGCTTACCTTGATCGGAAAACTGACGTATAGCATCTATAAATTCATACTTGCGCATTAGCTTGCCGATGGTTGTGCTTTCACCGCCAGGAATGATAAGACCGGACAGCTCATTGAGCTGTTCGATCTTTTTCACCGTCACACCTTCAGCACCTGCACATTCAATACTACGTATATGCTCAGCCACAGCACCTTGCAGCGACAATACTCCTATTTTCATGCGGGTCCCTTCTTTCCTTACCAGCCACGATCCTGCATGCGTTCATGCGGTGCCAGCTTGGAAATTTCAATGCCCTTCATAGGAGTACCCAAATTCTTCGATACTTCTGCAATCAGCTTATAGTCCGTATAATGAGTGGTTGCTTCCACGATTGCTCTCGCGAATTTCTCAGGGCTGTCCGATTTGAAAATTCCCGAACCCACGAAGACACCATCTGCACCCAAATGCATCATCAATGCGGCATCAGCAGGCGTTGCTACGCCACCCGCTGCAAAATTAACTACTGGCAGCTTACCGTGCTCATGCACTTCCAGCAGCAATTCGTAAGCAACACCGAGGTTTTTCGCTTCTGCATACAGCTCGTCCTTCGACAGGTTTTGCACCTTCCGAATTTGTCCGTTGATAAAACGCATATGTCGAACAGCTTCAACAATATTCCCTGTCCCAGGCTCACCCTTTGTACGAATCATAGATGCGCCTTCGCCGATACGACGCAGTGCTTCTCCCAGATCCTTAGCTCCACAAACAAATGGAACAGTGAACTCCCGCTTATCGATATGGAAAACTTCATCCGCAGGTGTCAGTACTTCACTCTCATCGAGATAGTCGACACCGAGAGATTCCAGCACCTTTGCCTCCACAAAATGACCGATACGTGCCTTAGCCATAACAGGAATAGAAACAACCTTCATAACTTCTTCCACAATCGTCGGGTCCGCCATGCGGGCAACCCCACCAGCTGCACGAATATCAGAAGGCACCCGTTCAAGAGCCATTACCGCTGTAGCGCCTGCTGCCTCTGCAATTTTAGCTTGTTCAGCGTTCATGACATCCATAATCACGCCGCCTTTTTGCATCTCTGCCATACCTCTTTTAACACGCGAAGTTCCCGTTTCCATGTCGTTGCCTCCTGTAAGGGTTACGTTTAGATTCTAACTTAATATTTTACCGCACAAACGCCAAATACACAATCATTTCTAACTGAAAAATAGGTAATGAGGAACCAGGCACATCGTTTTTTCTCCAGCAAATTAGAAAAGGTTTTTAATGCTCTGGAACAAATCACCGAAGAAGTCGCCGATTGCCCGGAACAACATCCGGAACCAGCCGCCCTCTTCTACCGCCGTCGCCGTTACCAAATCTACAGTTTTCATCTGGCCTTTATCCGAGCCATCCGTTTTATACGTATACGTGATTGTTCCGACTTTTGCCCCTTGCTTCAACGGTGCCACAAGAGAGCTTGCTGGCGTTATTTTCGTTGTGAAGGTCACCTTAGGATTGCTCGCGCCCTTAGGTACGATGAAACTTACTGCATCCTTGGTCACTACAGGCACTTCTGTTTCTTTACCTTTGGTGACAGGCACATTCTCTATACCCTTCACTACTGTCTTTGGTGCTACAACCTGTTTCACTTCAAAATTATCAAAACCATAGTTCAGTACTTTGGCTGTCTCTGTAAAACGATGGGGTTCAGAGTCTGCTCCCATAACTACACTAATAAGCCGCATTCCGTTGCGTTCGGCTGTTCCGGTAAAGCAGTTACCCGCGTTGGTCGTATGACCAGTCTTCATTCCATCCAGACCCGGATAAGCGAACTTTCTAAAGTTGGTAATATTTTTGTTTGCTTCCAGCATCCAGTTGTAATTGACAATGGGCGCCTTGTCCGTCGGGCGGAATTTATAGGATTGAATCGTTGTAAAACGTTTGTAATCCGGATGGTCCTTAATAATGTTGCTCGCTAGTATTGCTGCATCTCTCGCCGTCATTACAGTTTCCCGATCTGTGTTCGGCTGATAGGCTTTCGGCATATCCTTGCGATCCAAACCTGTTGAATTGATAAAATACGTATTTTTCATGCCCATTTTTTGGGCCGTCTCATTCATTAATTTAACAAAATCCTGCTCCGTTCCAGATACACGTTCGGCAAGGGCTACTGTTGCATCATTAGCAGAACCTACCGCCATGGCAATATAAAGCTCTTCTACCGTATGTTGATCACCTTGAGCCAAAAAAATACGCGATCCGATACTCTTAGCAGCGTTCTCATTGACAGTAACCTTATCGGTCCATTTGAGCTTACCCTGCTTAACCTGCTCAGCCACGATGTATTCAGTCATCATTTTAGTCATACTGGCAGGCGGGAGCGGCTCATCCGGGTTCATGGACAGCAGCACCTGCCCTGTGGAAGGCTCAATCAGAATGGCCGAACGTAGTGCCAGACTAGGTGGGTTAACAGAGCCTGTCCCCGTGATTTTAGTAGCCTCTGTTGTCGCTCCCGCGGCAAAAGTAGCCACGGTCGGATCGAAATTGCCTACAACAGGCAACACCGACATATACATCATATTAAGCGCCATAACAGCAGTTACGCTTTTCTTAATCATGCTGCGTTTACTATTTTGTTTCTGATTGTTCGCTTTCAAATGAATACAAACTCCTCTCATACCTCAACCCGATCCGCTATGTATAACGGGACGGTGGTTATAGCCTCTATCAGGCAATGTAATTAATGTTTAGTGTCTTATCGTTCATTGGATTTCATCTTCTAAGTTCGGGCTACCATGAGCATGCTCTGCTTGTATCTTAGATCCAGCATGGACTCATTCAAGGGTCTTGATGTGTCTTTGCCTTATCAATAACTCCGTAAAATGGCGGACACTTGTCTATTCTATCACAGGGGTATCTCTAAAAAAAGACAGGCAGAGCGAAATGCGCTCTGCCTGTCGTCAAGTCTATCAAAGCCGAACTTTATAAAGAGTAGTTTGGTGCTTCTTTCGTAATTTGCACATCATGCGGATGACTTTCACGTAGACCTGCGCCAGTAATACGGATAAAGCTTGTATCGTTACGAAGCTCCTCAATATTAGCTGTACCGCAATATCCCATACCGGAACGAAGACCACCCAATAGCTGATGAACAGTGTCAGATAGTGGCCCTTTATAAGCAACACGTCCTTCGATGCCTTCCGGTACCAGCTTTTTATCGTCATCCTGGAAATACCGATCTTTACTACCCTGCTTCATCGCAGCCATTGAACCCATACCACGATATACTTTAAAGCGACGTCCTTGGTAAATTTCTGATTCACCCGGACTTTCTTCCGTCCCCGCAAAAAGACTTCCCAGCATTACCGCTGAAGCTCCTGCCGCAATAGCCTTTGTAATCTCACCGGAGTATTTAATACCACCGTCTGCAATAATCGGAATATTATATTCCCGTGCCACGGTTGCACAATCATAAATAGCTGTTACTTGTGGAACACCAATCCCTGCAATTACGCGAGTTGTACAAATAGAGCCTGGACCAATACCGACTTTTACAACCGAAGCCCCTGCTTCAATCAATTCGCGTGTTCCATCACCAGTAGCTACATTACCCGCTACAATGGTCAGATCCGGGTAAGCACTACGCAGCTTGCGAACCGCCTCAATGATGTTAATATGATGGCCGTGAGCAGAATCCACGACAATCACATCCACGCCAGCTTTTACAAGTGCTTCAGTCCGATCAAATGTATCTTTGGAAATACCGACAGCCGCACCGACCAGAAGACGCCCCTGTGCATCTTTCGCTGCGTTTGGAAACTGAATAGCCTTCTCAATATCCTTAATGGTTATCAGACCTTTGAGATAATTCTCATCATCGACCAAAGGAAGCTTTTCAATTTTATGCTTTTGCAAAATAACTTCCGCTTCCTGTAAAGTCGTGCCTACAGGTGCAGTTACCAGTTCTTCTTTGGTCATCACTTCACTAATTTTAAGATTAAAATCGTGAATAAAGCGAAGATCGCGGTTAGTAATAATACCAACCAACTTGTTTTCTTCATTTACAATAGGTACACCGGAAATCCGATATTTCCCCATAACCGCCTCAGCATCGGACACCAAATGGTTTGGATTTAATGAAAATGGATTGGTGATTACACCGCTCTCCGAGCGTTTAACCCGATCCACCTCTTCTGCTTGCTGTTCAATCGACATATTTTTATGAATAATACCGATACCGCCCTCACGAGCCATCGCGATTGCCAACACTGCCTCAGTAACAGTATCCATACCAGCACTCATCAAAGGAATATTCAACTTCACGCTATCACTTAAACGGGTCGCCACGCTTACTTCTTTAGGCAGAACCTCCGATTTACGAGGTACCAGCAAAACATCGTCAAAGGTAAGGCCTTCCTTACCGAATTTATCTTCCCACACCAAGATGATCCTCCTTCAAATGTTTAATCTGTATTAGTCTTGTTGTCTGTCCGACATGGACAAATCAAGGCTCTCTGAAAATATATTATTGCAATCTTAGCAAAGCGGTATAGGGGTGTCAAGCCTTCATCAGTAGCTCTAACCCTTAGTATTTCCCTGTACAAACAAGTGTACTCCTACGAAGGACATCCTTTATAAATAAGTCTTTCCAAATAAATCACGATATTTAAATGAATATTTCTAACTTGGGAAAGCAGTATAGGAGTAATTCGACCCTATAGATTGTTTGACCATATACAAAAGAGGATCATGATCTCAATGAGATCA
>NZ_ASSB01000373.1:0-7166 GCF_000520755.1 Paenibacillus sp. 1-18 | reverse complement strand
CTTCCTAAAATTCAAACCTTCACTATCTGCATGGAATACATATAGACTTGCTCCATCATCTGCTACTTCAAACATCTGAGTATAGGCAGCCAATAGGAAATCATAAAATTGGTTATTGTTCATCTTATCGTTTTCAATTTTCAGAGCATTCTTCGTCTTGCCCGTATAGTCCACGTTGTAGGGCGGATCAGTTACAATAAGCTGAGCCTTCTTACCATTCATCAACGTTGCGATATCGTGTGAATTAGTCGAGTCTCCACACATGAGCTTATGCTTACCAAGTAGCCAGATGTCACCTTTATGAGTGATCGGATGCACAGGTAATGCTTCTTCTACATTAAAATCATCCTCATCATCTACAGTTTCCTCGTGCAATGTATCGAGCAACTTCTCACACTCACTCATATCAAATCCAGTTAGAGAAAGATCATAATCAGCCAGTTTTAATTCTTCTAGTTCCTGCGCTAACAATTCAAAATTCCAATCCGCATACTCAGCCGTTTTGTTATCAGCGATTCTGAAGGCTTTGACCTGCTCAGGCGTTAAATCATCCACCAGTATCGTTGGAACTTGCTTTAACCCAAGCTTCTTAGCTGCTAGCAGACGAGTATGACCTGCTATGATTTCATTGTTACTATCGATTAGAATTGGATTTTTAAAACCATAACTCTCAATACTCGTTGCTACATAATCCACAGCTTTCTCATTATTTCTGGCGTTTTTTATGTACGGAATTAAAGCTTCTACGTTTACGAATCTGATTTCCAATCCACTTGATCCCCTTTTCTACCTTCATTTTTAAAAAGGCTGCAATCCACATCCAGGTGAAAAACACACCAATTGCAGTAATAAATCGTAATATTTCTATGATTATTGCTTGTAACATTAATAGCAATCTTGTTGCTCCTCTCTAAATGAAAAAGAAACCCTAGCTCATAGCCAGAGTCCCGTGTATAATATGTACTTTAATTTTTCAACATTGTGTCACGTGACACACTTTACTCTTTGTTGGTTCAAGTCCTCACTCATATAGTTTAAAAGTTCACAAATCATAGTCCAATTCACCAAGATAAATTTGAATATGTAAATCGAAAATCTTGAAGCGGTAATCCTAGACAATAATATGATTCTGACTACATGTATGAATCCTGCTGAATCTATGTATGATCTATACGTGGGATAGGGGAAACTCAAAACCGCGATAAAACCACTTCGCTATGCTTCGTAAACGGTAGTATCGCCTGCCGCCGTTTCCCCTCCCACACCCAACCCCTTTGCGGCTTATTAAGTTTACATTCGCAACTCCAATCATCCTTTACTCTAAAATTCATGGCTGGACTTATATATTCAATTCCATCAATTCCTCTCTACGGGCTGACAAGCCCATATACAAACATGTTTCCTATTCTCCATCAGCTTGTTTCCAATTTTATAACACCAGATTCCTATCTTCACTTCAATTTCTCCAGTATAATAGCTGATTTTTAAAAGCTGTTTCCATGTTTCCAGTTTTGAACACTCCTGATGACATATACACTCCTCACCAGCACATAATATTCGATCAAATATTATTATATGTATTCTCTCAAGAGTTAAAAAAACAGGAAACATGGAAACAAACTCATGATTCTCTATGTAAACAAACTATTCTTCCGTTTCCAATTGTATGCAAAACAGAAAACGAACAGGAAACAGATGCTGCAAACAGGAAACATTATATTTTGATACCAAACCAAAAGGGAACTGAGCTGCCACTTATTGTTTTGGCCTTCTTCCGGTAAATCTTATCCTCAAGTTTTGCATCGAGATGCTTATTAAATTTAGTCGTCGTTTCAGGTTTAAATCCACCTTGTTTACACCATGCAGCATACTTGGCATACAACCTTTTGCATTCAATTCGGCTTTCATCCTGTTTTGAAGCTTCACTTTCAATTTCACATTCTTCATCTATGAACAGCATAATGACATCCGATTCCATTTGATACGTTTTAACTTGATCCTTAATCGTTTGTGAATATGAAAATCCACCTTGTTGTTCGAGTCGTCTTAATCCCTCAAGCGCATAATTCAATAATGTCGATAAAGCAGATGGAGTCGTCAGTTTATGAATTAATTTAGTGTCCTTTTGTTGATCCGTAAATTTACGATTAAAAGGAAACACCATCAGCCTTCTAAAAAATCCATCACTGTTGTCATTACTTTTTGGCAATTCATTCGCACTAAACAACAGTTTACAAAACGGTTCAAAGTTAAAGGGATCTTTCCCCTTTTTCTCTGCGTTTAAGCCTTCGCCACTGGCAAGTACCTTGAGGTTCCCTGTAGAGTTCAATGCATCCGCAGGGATATCTGTAAAGCAATTCAGCACTTTTCCATAAAGTTCAGCAATTTTAAACCTTGATCTGTCTCCTTCTAAATCTTGAATTTTAACTTTGGCTATATTTAGCTTACCTATCATCGCTTCAATCGTTTTAATCAAAACCGATTTCCCGTTGCTTCCCGTACCTGTGAATAAAAATATTTTTTCATACTCCAAGGTAGGAATCAGAAAATAGCCGATCATTTCAAACAATGTTGCATGCGTATCCTGTTCCAGCACAGATTCGATAAACTGAAGCATGACAGGGTCATTGGCCGTAGGATCATATAGGACAGGAAATTGAATAGTGCTCCGTCTATCAGGCGTATGCTCCCTTAACTCTCCCGTTTTCCAATTCAACAAACCGTTTTTCACATTAATATAGTCGTCCAACAGATTCATTTGGGTTCCTGCAATATAACTTTGGGCTTCTATGTAATAACGTGCTTCCTTAATCCGACTATGGCGAAACTCATTGTCCAGCAGGGTAACGGATAATTGCTCCAGGTGACGCTCACCATCATTGACATATACCCCCTGATCATACCGATACAAAAACGTACCATCAAAAAAACATTTCATATGCTGATCTATAATATCTTTACCGTACCAGATAGGCTGGAATTTCTTCTGATTCCCATTCATCTCAAAGTATTTCCTATAGTTAGGCTCAATCGAAGGCGGATTCTCCTCTGCCGACTTTTCGCCACCTTTGAACACATCTGAAATATCCAAATAAGATATAGGCTTAGAATTACTTTGACTCCGGTAATACTTTTCCTCGTGAGCTAACCAATCTATATATTGTTGGGCAATCCACTCTTGATATTCTGGATCATTCGCTTTTTGTTCTTCCTCTTCAATACGTGTTTGGAGATTCCAATACTCAAAACATTCAATTTCCTTCTTAAAGTATGCTCTCTCCGAATCGGTCATATATTTTTCATCCGTGTATGTCCACCACGTTTTGCCACCATTATACGAAAACTCTAACTCATAGGGAGAATATTCAAACTGTATCCGATACTGCTTATCCACATCTTCCTTGGTAATCGGCTTCCACATACCATCTATCCATGCTTCTACTTGCTTGCTATTCCTATTTTTCCGTACATCCACCTGTTTTCCATTAATGGTGAATTGGTCGGTATAATACTTGTGTTTATCATCGAGCTTCTCTAAAGCTGTTGTCATATTGTTATGATCCCCCTTATTAATAGATGTTATCGACTACGTGTTTAAATTCGTTATATTGCTCCATGGCTTTCCTTAACGGAGGCGAATCCTTGAATATAAATACTTTCCGATTCGAATCCTTTAAATCTACTTTTTCATCCATTTTATAAAACCGATTAAACATCAACCATCCTGCCATCCGAGACTGAGTAATGACAATTGTATTGCTTTCCATATCTGACCTCCACATATATTAATGATTGGAATGTGAAAAGTAAATTCCTCCCACATCCCTCTCTACCGGCTGACAAGCCGCATGGTTATGCTCGGAAGTCTGCTAGACAAGTGATGGAAGCCTTCGTTGTCTTAATAATATGTTTAATGGTGATCGACTTGTCCATATAGCAATTGAGGATGGAATCTCCTGTTTTGCGAGCAATACTCAATCCTTCAGTCACACCAAGCCAGCCTCGGTCATTGAACACGGTATACGTTTGCCCCACTATTTTCTCAGCTACTTCTCTGGGATTCCATGCTTTCTTTTCGCTGCTTACCAAGGAAATTTTATAGTCGATGAGATCATCGAGCTTCGCATCCTGTCGTTTGAGGTACTTATCAGGAATGCTCATATCTTTGCCTTCAGACCATTGTAACGTGTAAGCTTCTTGTTTCATCACCGTGGTATACTTATGGTCTAGCCACGCAAAGGTATGTTGATCAATTTCATTTGCCTGCTGGATATACACTTTATCTTTGTCTTCATAATGAAGCTGTACATTCTGCAGCATTCCTTCACTGGCAACCACCCAACAAAAGGAATAATTTTTATTCGAATTTTTAGCTTTGGAGTCCACGTAAGTCATCCGAACAGCAGCCGTAGCCAGTAGAGAAGGACAATCGCATATGTGTTCTGCTGCTGCCTTCGTTTCCCGATATAGCTCTGTAAATTTGGCATCCACTTCTTTTCGCAATCGCTTTTGCTTTTCATCTGATGAATATGGGTTTAGGCTTTGCTTCTCTTGCGTTAGCTCTCTATTTCTTTTCTGGAACGCTGTATGGATTACCTGTAACGCATCAATCGTTTGATCCACATACGCTATGTCTAGGTCAAAATTTTGAAAATACTGATAGATATTCTCAAATTGATGTTTTCGAATTTTTCGATCTGTATCGTCTATCATAATTTGGTCTACACATTGCTTAAACGAAAACATGGACTTGGCAAACTGGTCTAAAGCCGAGGTGTGCACGCGATCCTTGTTGTATGTCTTTCCATCTTTGAAAAATGTAAATTGTGGTTTCAACGTTCCAAACCGATACTGAATCACGTCTGGAATGACAACTTGATCGAACAGCCCCGATTTGGAAGCATCTATACATAAGGCTTGTAAATGCTTCATGATCGCAATTGGAAACTTGTATTGCAATAATCTTTCTTCTGCGTTAGCGATATTTTCAATTGTCGTATTGATATCGGTGATTTCTCCCGTTTTATCTTCAGAGCGAATAATAAAATAATAACATTTGCCTTGTTCCATTCCTGTGAAGGAGCGGTGGATTTATCTGCATCGTTGACTTGTACCAGTGAATCAATAACATAGTCTGCCAACGATACTTTAGCTTGAACAGGAAATCGTTCTGCAAAATGCTGCTGGATATTCTCATTCAACAGGTCAAGCCGATTTTCACCGTGGTGTTCACTTTTTTCGTCATTAACCTTGAAATTGTACTGCTGTAGATATTCAATCTGAGTCTCTGCCAAGTTTAATCCTGTAGACAGAACCAGTAATTCATCGCCGTCCCTGTCTGCACCGCCAAGACGATCTGGCTCTGTCCCCAAAGGAAGCTGCACAATATTGTCGATATGACGAATAAACTCAGCATCCTCACCTTCATAATCCACAAATGTGATTCGAGTGATTTCACTGAAGGACATGATCGGGTTCCTCGCAAATAGATTCTGGCCTAATATCGCACCGCCACAGTAACTCTGCTTGGCAGACAAAAACCCTGTATATTCCCAAGTGTGATGATCCGCTGCCGCAGCGTAAGACAAAAACGCTAAAATATCTTGTGTCACATACAGATACTTAGCTTCAACATAAAACTTCCCCAAGCCCATTTCATCTATTTTATGATCGATTACTTCCTTGATCGTTTGCCTAACTTTACGGTCGAATGCCAATTTTTTATTAAGGTGTAGAGCATGGATGGCATCGCTACACTGTTTACCAATTCCATTATCTGGATTTTCCCGATACACCAAGTGCAAAAATGCTTGCAAATAGCGGATATCTTTCCAATCTAGTTCCTCTTTGCGAAAGATGCTTAATGCCCGATATATGAGATCACCCTGCACATGGGATAAGCAAACGACATCTCTTGCTTGCAAATCAAGTGCCAACAACAACTGATACGACGACTTCCGGTATTGTTCATGTACTGGCTTGGCAATATTGGAGATCCCAATCGCATCATAGCCATACTCGATCAATTTAGACTGGTATGCGGCTATCGAGGGAAATAACCAGGCTTTCTCCTCTGAACCGTCTGGCTTTTCTCCGACCACTTGCAGCTTCGCTTTAAAGGTAGACTCGGTGGTTAAAATATCGATCTTGTCTGTATCATGCCACGTTCCGAATATATCCTGAATTCGCTTCACATTATGCTTACGGAAATACCCATGAAAATCTACACAGGGGAAAAAGCCTTTGATCGCTGGCAAGCGTAATTGATAACCTGTAATCGTATAGTCTACCTGTAGGAAACGCTCCATTTGCTGTCCTAACTCTTTTGAGACCAAACCCATACCATCAAATACATTTTCCATGACCGTATGATTTTTTACTTGTGCTAATTGCAACCCTGTTGACCAGGATGTGATGGGGAGTTCTTTTTCTCATATGGCTCAGTCTGGTCGATTGTCCATACGGGAACCGAAACGCCATCTTTCTTTTTGACCCTCCATGCAGGCTTACCAAGGTGCTCTAAAGACACTCGCCTGCTATTCTCTTTTTCCCAGCGTCCAGTCGTTTTGTATTGGTCTCTATCGTTAGGTGCGATGGGAAGTTCGATTTTATGCTCTTTGACCTTTTGGCTGATTTTTTGGCGCTGCTTTTCATAGTGCTTTTCTTCTTCCATATAGGCTTGGAGCTTAGGGTACCTGCCTTCTTCTTCGAGTGTACGATGATATGGAAGGATCATCTCTACGTCTTCTATCAAGGGTATTTCTTTGTCAGGGAGAATACAGATGGTTAGCTGCTTCATATCTACAGGAAATAGATATACGTCTGTTGTCATTAAGGCATTGCGCGTCAAGTTTTTAGATACGGTGCACTTAGTTGGTTCGGTTCCAAGGGAAACATGCGCTTTCAATGCTTCAACGTATTTCTCCAGTACAAATAGCTGACGACATTCTTTGTTTTGAACACCGGAAAGGACATTATCCAAAAATACATAAGTATGCCGAGCAATCTCTTGACCGTTTGACTTTGTATAAATGGCGGTAAAGCCCTTTTCCAGTAAACGTTTGAGTTTGTCATTGTCCTCTTCACTACGTCCACGTCCAGTCTCGATGGTCATGATTGGGAGGAGATTCTTCTTTTTTCTGATCGGCTTGCTATTATTGGATTTT
>NZ_ASSB01000372.1:0-1343 GCF_000520755.1 Paenibacillus sp. 1-18 | reverse complement strand
ATAAATCCTTTCATCATCGGACCCGATGCCGATCTGGAATTGGCGGTTACCGATGTGACTCGAATGAGATTGTACAACTCCGGACAGGATTGCCTGGGACCTGACATCATTCTGGTGCATCAGGATGTGAGGGAGAGCTTTAAAAACCTGCTGATTAAGCGGCTTGACCAACTCGTGTTTGGAGCAAACAATGACCCGAACGCGAACTACTCCCCTATTTTCTACAAAGATACGCTGTATTCCGTTTCTGAATATTTTAATACGAATGATAAGTTTATTATTTACGGCGGTGGCATCGATTTCCGTACGAAAAAGATGGAGCCAACAGTTGTCTATAGTGAATTAGATGAAAATTTGGAGATTATCGAGTATTTTTCACCAGTCTTCAACGTGGTTATCTATCGAGACGACGAGCAACTGATCAAGCGTATTTCCTCCAGTTATTTCAGTGAACGTGCGATGGGCTGCAGCTTGTACGGTTCTGAGCATCTGAGTGATGTTCTTCGAAAGAAGCACACGCTGACCATTAATGAGACGCTTGAGGATGTGGATCAGGGGAATAAGCCCTTTGGTGGCTACGGCACGATGTCGAACTATATTTTTTACGATTTTAAGCTCGTTTCGAAGCCCATTTTGATTTCAGAAATTGTCGCAGAATATTTGTCGGAAAAGAGGAGTTTGGTATGACTGCGAGCTTATTGCCATGGGATGCCATCATTGGCTACATAAAATCGGCTGGGGTTCGGCATCTCTTTGGATTACCCAGTGATGATCTCAAAATCGTATCGTCACTCCCCTCGTCCGGTATGGATTTTATTCTGTGCAAAGATCAACGTAATGCTGTGTTTATGGCAGCAGGTTATGCGCTCACAACTAACCAGATGTCCGTATGTGTTGTGGGTAAAGGGCCTGCGCTCAGCAATACACTTACGGGGCTGCTGGAAGCGAAGAACCTGGGTGCTCCGCTTTTACTTTTGGCGCTCGGCACCGGAGGGGACAAACTGGGTACCCGATCTTTTCAGGAGGCAGATCAAATCTCACTCGTGAAGCCGCTCGTAAAATGGGCTTACCGTGTCGAGCATGTGGATCGACTTGTATGGGCGCTGGAGCGGGCAGCCTTTTTGGCGATCAATGGGGCTTCAGGTCCTGTCTATATTGAACTGCCCGAAAACCTGATGGACCAGCCTCTGCCGACAGGACTCCAGTTTACCCCACCAGAAAAGCTTTCATGCTCTCCGTCTCTTCGGGAGCTGGATGCGGCATGGGAGCTGATCAAGACTGCTCGCCGGCCTGTCATTCTGGTCGGAGGCGGGATGAAGTCAGTTACAAATGATGTAATTGAG
>NZ_ASSB01000371.1:0-1247 GCF_000520755.1 Paenibacillus sp. 1-18 | reverse complement strand
CACGCCTGTTGAATAACCAAAATAAGTAACTCAATTCATGAAACAAGAGGTGCACTGAAGAAGAACGCGCTGAATCTGAATCAGCCATTCAACAGGTAAGTTTTGAAGAAGAAATAGACGAGAAAATCGCGCAAAGGAAAGAACGGCATGTTGGGGCCATGAAGTCTGAGCAGCAACAAATAGCCAATTGAGCAGGACATAGACGATTAGAGCACAGAATAATTGCCCATAGACCGCATTTTCAGTCGTACCAAACAGCGTTGGGATATTCAAATGTTGCTTGATCCAACGAAAGAAGACTTCAATCTGCCATCGAGCCTTATAGATCTGTGCGATTTGTTCTGCGGTCACCTGCATTAAATCGGTAACCACCCGAATTTCCCGACCTTCAAAATCCCGAAAATCACCACACGATGACGTTGTGTGGAACGACACTGAGGGGTTCCCAACTGGCAAGTGATATCCCGAATGACGGATGAATCTGGCTTCGTAAGGCGACGTAGCGCATGAGGCTTTTCCAAATGGACGTTGTCGCGAAGCCGAATGACAAACGATTGTCCATGGGTTTTGAAGTGATCCAGACGCTCCAGTTTCCCATAAGCACGATCCATCACCAAAATGTAGTCCGGTTGAGCCAACGCTTCACTCATGGGGCCATCATGCTTGGAGCCCAGCGTTTCGACCACCTGAAGGGGTTGCCCATTTTCTGCTCGTAAAGCGACATGAAGTTTAATACCTGCACGCTCCCCGTGATAAGGAGCCCAAGGCAAACGCGTTTTTCCCACCGTCATCGTGGTTGAATCGATGAGTAATAATTCTTTTGGGAAAGTCAGTTTCCGACGTGCTTCCCGGTTACATTTGCAAACAAGTAGATGGAAAAGTTCCTTAAATACGGAAAACGGGACTTCGGCGGCTTTGGTTGAAAAGCGTGAGTAGTGGACGACAGGCAAGCCACAGAGAGCCGCATAATCTACGCTGGATCGATAGCTACCCCATTGTTCCAACGCAGCCATGCACCAGTATTGGAGTAAATGGTACACCGTAAACTTGCGGGCTTTGTCTTCATAACCTATTAACTTCACAACCCTTTGAACTTCTTCAGGAGTCAGCATGGATTGAAGGATAGATGTAATCGTGATAGAATTTTTCATGAGATCGTCTTCTTTCGGATTCGTTTGGATGGTACCAACGATTCTACAGAAAAGACGATCTTTTTTCTACCATTTTGTGGTTATTCAACAGGCGTG
>NZ_ASSB01000370.1:0-19745 GCF_000520755.1 Paenibacillus sp. 1-18 | reverse complement strand
AGTTCGATAACAACCTTTGAGGGCGGCTTCTGTTTTATGGATGGTTTATTACAAAAAAATGGAGTTAGGTACACAACTTTATTGTCTGTAAACAAAATCCCGTTACCGTCCCAACGCATGTCCGAATCACCATGAACCATCGTTCCAAGCGTAGCAGCTTGGCTACTACTACAAATGTAAATTACGCACCAACTTATTTACATTTTATTACGTGGGGATGTGTTTTTATTTTTATCTCAAATAATCCATTTTATAGAATAATTATGATCGTTATGTGGGATTGGGAAGAGGAATATTTTTGCATAAGGAAGGAGGGGTTTCTGAGGTTTCTGACTGAACATAGTGATGTTTATTCAGATACATACGATTGTACTGATTCATTAGTTCGTCCAAAAACATAGCCTGCTCAAGTACGCAAGCATGTCCAAAATCATATTGTTCATAAAGATCATGCAATCGTTGTCTGGCACTTTCTATCTGTTGATTTAACGTTAAATTTGCATCATTGTTCATGTGCATTACCCCCTGATAAATCTCATTTTAAGAGGTAATGAACAAATACATCATGATCATTTTTCGCCAAAAAGTTTAAAAAAGACCAGCATGAAAGCTGGTCAATAGCAAAATGTAACACATGTTAAATTATGCTCCACCAATGTAATCTTGCGGTGTTAACATGCCAGAATCTGGATTCTGAACTGGTACCACGAATACCAATAAGAAGCTAACTGTCGCTAAGATTAGAAGCCATCTTTTTGGTCAATTCTTTCCCACATGTCATACTGAGCCAGTATTTCAGGAGTGGCATAGGCTTTGAAACGCTCAAACAGGCCAACACAATTGGCGATAAGTAGTCCATGGTTAATTGTAACAGCTTTTTCAAAAGCGATTATTAAACATTTGAAACCATATGGATATCTGCCTTTATTTAGGCTGTATTTAGCCATCTTGTACCAAAAACGAACATACTGCTGTGGTAAAAATTGTTGCGTATACATATCCGAAGAGGATACTTCTTGATACGCTGCAATTTGGGGTTCAAAGCGCTGAAGGATATGATCGACATTCATATTATATCGGTTGGCTGCTTCAATGATGTTAAGAAGTTCAGCGAAGATTTCTTTTTCACCAGCTATGTGCTCCACATAATCAGGCAGGATGCTGATATCTCCAGACATAAGCTTATTAACATAGCTATTAATTTTTGACCATTGCTTAAAATTATCTAACCAATAGAGTGTATCTGAATCAGCTTCCTTAACCCAACTTAGATCAGTAAAGCCACGTATATGCTCTAAAGCCCGTTCATGATCTCCAGTTGCATCACAGGCATTAGCACACAACAGTTCAGCGTAGGCTATGTATACAAAAAGAGGCCTGCTAAGTTTCTTATCAAGTTTAATTTCCCGTTTGGAGTTATGAACCAAACCGTACTGAATTCGCCCTAGCTTATACATTTGACGTGAAAATTTATAGACCTTATCCCACATACTTAATGATCTATACACGTTTGCCAAGTCTTTCAATGCATCCAGTTGATCAAATTCATCCAAACGGTCGACAAAAGGTTCAAATTTAGCAGCCGTTTGAAGATTTTGAGCCTGATCTTTCCCTATTCGGATACTAAACAACCGATACTGGCACAAAGCAAGCCGTTCTGAATGCTGCTTTCTTTCACTCTCAGCCACGTTTTCATAAAGGTAAGCTGCTGTATCCCGATATCCTTTGTGGAACAAATCCTCAGCCAGTTCAAAGAGTGAATGAGTGTAGACCGGATTATCCAGAAACATACTTACAGCACGCTGTAAGCAATCAAGTCGCCCTAACTCAACACAACGATACAAGAAAGGTTTTATTCTCCGCCAGTTAAGTGGAGTTTCTTCAACGCACTCTTCAACGAATCGCTCATAAAAATAATCCGGTGGTAAATTCATACCCAACGTAATACGATCCAGTTGATTAACAGATAAAGAACGATTACCTGTGATGATGCCGCTAACTGTACCTACATTCAAATTAGTGATATGGCCAAACTGGGTCATACTTAGGCCTTTCTGTTTTAGATATCCTTCAATTTCTGCCCGAATCGTAGGTGTTATTTCCATGAATAAATCACCCTTTCAGCGTGAGCTTTGGAATGTGCAAATTTAAACAAAAAGAAGAATTGGAAAACTCGTAATATAATGAAATATTTGTATGTTTTCAATATACCATCTATTTATCCAACAATAAATACCCCTTTTTGGAGAAGATTGGATTGTGTATGCAAAAAAATCACAGGTGACAGTTCAGAGCATTTAGTGGGTTCCTATCATCTGATAAGGAGGACATCAATTGAAAAGAACAGGTATGACACGTTCCCTGGATACGTTAGGCCGGATTGTTATTCCCATGGAAATCCGAAACAGCATGGGGATTGAGATTAGCGAGCCTTTAGAATTTTATATGGACGTTGAAGAAAGGTTTATGGGCATAGGAAAGTATAGTAGCGGGGTTTCCTGTAATTTGTGCAATTCATTTCAGGATTTAACCTATTTCAAAAGTTTACTTTTATGTGAGCAATGTATACTCGACCTGAAGGGGAACGTAGGTGTTAGTCCCATTCCTGCCCCTGTAGTTAAGGAGCCTGCATACAAAGGGAAAAAAATAAATCGGCGGTCGACAAAAGAACTGGTTGAAAGCCTAAGAAGACTTGTCCGCGAGCATCCGACAGCCAAGCAGAGTGAATATGCGGAAAGGCTTGGCGTGTCACAAGGTCGTATTTCCCAGCTTAAAAAGTTATTATAGCGTGCGATGACGTTATCTTCATGATTATACTTATGGAGGTGTCAGTGATGGGGAATTGTTTTAATACAGAGGAAGAAATTTATTTGTTGTCTGAACACGTACATCCCTTGGATAAGGGTTTTGAACTATTTCCTCTAAATTATAGACAAAATGATTGGGCAGAAGCGGATCGCGTCGCTGATTACATTTTAAGTATGGCCGAACGCAGTTATAACAGCAGACAAAAATGGGGTGACGTTGTTCCTCTAAATCAGATGCTAAAACACCCACTTATATTTTATTTTGGATACGCTATAGACTTATTATCAGGGAATAAGGAAATATTGAAGGAGTACAATGAGTTTATACAAGAAAACGATGAGGAAACATTGCCCGGATTCATCACAATTTTTGAGGCAGCAAACATAAATGAATGGAATATAGACGAGTATTATTATAATATTCCCGATCAGCTAGCTATCTATAACATAAATCAGCAGCGGTATGGTATCGCCATAGTAACAGCAAAGGCCGCTTGCATCAGCAGGTGGTCCTCAGGCTGTCGAGATTTTCTCGGCAGCCTGAGGACGGCATTCAGCCGTCCTCTTTTCCTTATCCTGCACCTATCTGCACATTAAAGTGAAACTATTCATGAATCGCAGGCACTTAGTCCCTCTTGCTGAATTTGGCCAACAGATCCAAAATTCGCACATACAGCCACACTAAAGTCACCAGCAGTCCAAAAGCTCCGTACCATTCCATATACTTGGGTGCGCCTTGATCAGCTTGTTCCTCAATAAAATTAAAATCCACCAGTAGATTCAAAGCCGCAATAATCACGATAAATAAGCTGATGCCGATGCCAAGCCAGCCCGATTCATGGATATACGGAACATTCATACCGAAAAAGTTCAAGATGAAATCGACCAGCGTGACCAGAGCAATCGCCAGCGTACACAAAACTACGAATGAGATAAAGCCTCGTGTCACCTTGATGATTCGCTGTGTGTACATAAAGAGCATCAAGAACAGGATACCCACAGTCAGCAAAATAGCATTGGCTACAATGCCGGGATATTCATATTCCATAAAAGCTGAGATACCGCCCAAGGCAAAACCACTCAGAATCGCATATACAGGCGAAAGGAGCGACGCAGTTTTGGGAAAAAAGGAGATCGCAAGGGCTACGCCAACCATGCCAAGCGCGCCTGCGGTCAGCAAGGATAGCACCTCTACAGTTCCTTGGTAGGTCATGTACCAGGTAATACTGCCAGAGACGATGAGCAGAACCAGCAGCAGTAACGTTTTGTTCACCGTTCCTCCAATGGTCATGCGCTGTTCGCTAGCTTCTCTTTCATCTTCACGTAAAAAGATATCATCTCGTAAAACCGGATTGCTAAAGCTCATACAGGGTGCTCCTTTTCGATGTGTTATTTTCTATGCCTGACCTATAGTTTCTCTATGCTGTATATGTATATATCGGTACAAGCTCAAAAAAGTTTCAGAAAATTTCCAAACAAACAAAAAACTCTAGCTCGCCTTGTGGCAAAGCTAGAGTTAGAGGATCAGTCGTTACAGATTAAAAATCAGCTGTAGCAATTTGGATGGTGCCCGTAACAGCTCCGGCTGCAGTAGCCTGGAGAGCGGCTACCAGCAGCAAAGCAACTTCCAGCGTAAGACTGTTGGCTGCCGGAATAACATAAGTGATCACAGGTGCATTGACACGGGTAACGACAAGATTGACCGGATTGGCCCCCGTATTATTCACGGTAATTGTAGCATTACTGCCGCCATTCAAGTTTTCAAAAAAGGATTTACCCACACCCGCAGCGAGATTGTAGAATTGCGAAGGTAAAAGAATCGCCATAGTTTTCACCTCCCCTATATTTGATAGTGTATTCTATGCTTCCAATCTATGATTGCAACGTTAATTGACTCAGGAATAAGACACATTTTAAAAGAGTTATAGATTAACGTACCTTAACATACACGAAAGAGGGGCTGCCCTCTCAGATTCTTGGCAGAACCTGCGGACAACCCCTTTTTAAACAATGATAACCTCACTTACAGCGACAATACTCCTATTTTACGAGAATGCTCAATTCCTGCGGATTAAAGCGGGAAAGGGCGGAGACCTTCACGCGGATATTGCCAGCCTCACCCTGGGTGCGAATCCAGAACGCAATACGTCCACCGATTAGCGATAAACTGGCTGGACCAATCAATTCTCCCACTCCCTCGACCTCCACCGAAACGGGATCAGCATAGAACGGCAAGACATTGCCGTATTCGTCCAAGGCGTCCACCACAACTCTCGTCACGTCCCAGTCGCCCGCCTCCAGCAGGGTATCGTCTGCGGTTACCCGCAGCTCGGTTGGCACCGGATTACGAGAGTAGCGTCTGCGAATCACTTCTTGGCCTTCCACATACCCGATAAACACCGCATCTTCCCACTTCATACCCCAGTGGCCTGTCAACTCGTCGATAACGACGGGAGGATGCGGAAGTGCCGGGTACTTCTCTTGGCTCGGACGATAAACCCCCTTGCGCTCATCACCGTAAATAAACTCCACCTCATCGCAATTGGTGAACACAACCAAGGGCACGACGCCTCCGATATTTCGCTCACCACGGGACCAATAAGTGACTGGTTCCATCACAATTTCCTGTTCGACACGCTTCTGGCTGCGGTACACATTCGCCGCAAATTTAGGCAGACGGAACATATCCATGACGCCGTGGTAGCAAATCTTATCACCGGAACCAAAGTCGGCATGTGTATTATAGTCAAAAGCACACCAGCCAATCGCTCCGGCAATGCCCTCATCGGCATAGGAAGCATTCTGCACCCGCGTATGGCGCAGCGCATGCTCCATCACCCGTTCCTCCTGATCAAAACGTTTGGTCGGATACATATGCCCGTTATATTCTGTCACCAGATAAGGGACGGGATGATCCAGCTTTGTAACAAAAGACGGCTGGCGCAAGCCAGTTGTTTCGCCATCTACGCCCTCTGTATCGTCATACGTATCGTAATTGCGAATTTCCTTCGCCAAATATTTCATATGCCCACCGTCATGGACAAAATCGTTCATCGTATATACATCTTCCAGCAGCTCGCTGCCTGCAATATAGCGCACACCGCCCGTAGCTCGGGTCGGATCAAGCTTGTGTGGAAGCTCGTTAGTACGCGCGTACAGATCATGGTCATCCTGCGATTCATTAATCCGTACACCCCAGATCACGATGGATGGATGATTACGATCACGGATAATCATGTCCTCTACGTCCTTTACCGCCTGTTCTTTCCACGCTTCACCACCAATATGCTGCCAGCCCGGAATCTCCTCAAAAACGAGCAATCCAATCTCATCACAACGATCCAGAAAATGACGGGACTGCGGGTAATGCGATGTCCGTACCATGTTCAGTCCCAATTCCTCTTTGAGTACATCGGCATCGCGACGCTGCGCTCTTTTGGGCATTGCATAACCAACATATGGGTAAGACTGATGGCGATTCAAGCCGAGCAGCTTGATCTTCTGCCCGTTCAGGTAAAATCCATCCGGCTGGAATTCAGCCTCCCGAAACCCGAAGCGCACGGTTAGCTGATCCAATGCTTCCCCGTTACGCAGCAGCGTCAGCTCTGCTTCGTACAGCTTGGGATCGTCCAGTTCCCACAGCTGTATGCCGTTTAGCTCTTTCAGTTCCAGTGTCATATCGCCCGCAGTCACTGCTGTCGGGCCAGTCTCCGCCTTCAAGCTGTCTCCATCCAGCAGCCGTAAGGCGACCGTCAGATCGTCCTGCTTCGCATCCATTCCCTCCAGCCCGACAGCTACACGTACCCCTTTGCTTGCCGCCAACGCCTCTGGTGTCTGGACGAATACCGCTCCGAAATGTACAGACTCGACGACTCGTAGCTGCACCTCCCGGTAAATGCCACCGTAGGTCAGGTAGTCGATAACTGCCCCAAAGGGAGGAATGTCGTCCCGTTCCGTAGAATCAACGACAACGGTGAGCATATTGGAACCGCCGTATTCAGCAAGCTCGGTCAATTCAATGCTGAACGGTGTATAGCCGCCTTTATGCTCACCCGCTTTTACTCCGTTCAAATATACCTGTGCATAGGACATAACCCCTTCAAAATCGACATACAACCGCTTACCCTTGGCATCTACCGGAATATCCAGCTTCCTTTTATACGTAGAAATAAACTGAAACGCCTTGTCGTCAAAATAGTTATATGGCAGCTCCACATTGGTGTGCGGAAGCAGAACGGGTTCATACCGGTTCACATCAATACCTGAATTCACTTCGCTCTCAACATACTCGGGACGATAGAACCACTGGTCATTCAACGGCAAAATGGTACGCATGGGCAGTCACCTCAACCTTTTATTTTTCACTCTTATACCATAGTAAAATATACAAGTAAAAATAACGAGTAAAACTTAGTAAAATAATTATATTTTTAATGTAAGCACTTACAAGTTAATTGTCAATTCCATTTTTGTATTCGCCCATAGCACAAACAGCCCCGGTACACCGGAGCTGCTTAAATTCATTTGTTATTTCTAATTTGAATGAGTATACAGCGGTGCACTGCTGTTGCGAATCATCAGCTCAGTCGGAATAGTGACTTTGCGTCCCACCTCGTTCGGACCGTTACGCACCGTATGCAGCAAAAGCTGAACGCCCGTCTCCCCCATCAGTTCGGTATACGTTTTGACCGTTGTTAGGGATGGCGTCAAATATTCAGCTGTCGGAATATCATTGAAACCAACAATTGAGATACGTTCCGGGACAGCAATGTGATGCTGCTCCAGCGCCTTCAATGCTCCAATAGCCACTGAATCGCTTGCTATGAAGAAGGCCGTAGGCAAACGTTCCGGACCTGCCAGGATCGCGGCTTCCATCGCGAGGAAACCGTCCGCCGCTGTTCCTCTGCACTCATGCACATCATCCGATGTGCATAATCCGTGCTGCTCCTTGTACTGCAAAAAGGTCTCATAGCGGGCATCCAGCTCAGCCCGTTCTGAATCATGAGCTTGCTCGTCCTGTCCCATGCCCACATATCCGATATGGCGATGACCCGCGTCCATCAAATAATCGAGCGCGTCAGCCGCAGCGCGCGCGAGGTCAATGACTACATAGTCTGCGCCCGTGCGCTCCACCGGGTGATCCAGAAAGACACAAGGAATAGGCAGCTCCAGCATGTGTTCTATCTCTTTGCTGCTAAAATGCCCCAGCACGATGAGTCCGTGCAGCCCTTCAGACAACGTCTTCAGGGCGGCCAAATCTTCCCGTCTGAAAATACGCTCCAGCTGCGCCCCGCTTTGGCGGCATTCTTTCTCCACGCCAAACCGGATAGACAGATAATAAGGGTCCTCCAATTCATGGTACGCACTCAACCAGTGTACCATCCCCAGTCGGATCGGCCCCTCCGCCTTTTTGCGGGGCTGACGGCCGATACCGCCATTTTTACGTTTAACAGTCGTGTATTTCATCCGTTCGGCAACCTCAAAAATTCTACGCCGTGTTTCCTCTGACACTGACAGTGTTTCATCATAATTCAATACTCGGGAGACCGTTGAAATAGAGACCTCCGCCTCCTGAGCGATATCTTTTAACGTAGGCATTGCAGACTCCTTTAATCGTTTTACTTCATTTTTACTTTCTTTTACTGTTATCTTACTCGCCGCACCCGTGCAACACAACCCGTCATCTGAGAACCCAATCCATTTTTTTCATATATAAGCCCAATCATGATAAAATACATATCATTAGAGTTTTAGAAAATTCCCATTATATCAGTAATGATACCAAGGAGGATATACACGTGAAACAGGAACTGATCGACCGCCTGACCACTTATGTTCAGGTAGATACCCAATCCGACGAAAGCAGCCACACTTGCCCCACCACGCCAGGACAGCTCACATTGGGCAATCTCCTGGTGGGTGAATTGAAAGCCATCGGTATGACGGACGTAACCATTGATGATAACGGTTATGTGATGGCAACCCTTCCTTCCAATACAGATAAAGAAGTTCCCGTCATTGGCTTTCTCGCGCACCTGGATACGGCAACCGAGCTGACTGGCGCAGGGGTAAAGCCGCAACTGACGAAAAATTATGGCGGAGGAGATATCACGCTGAATGCGTCGCTTGGTGTGGTGCTTTCTCCGCGTGAGTTTCCCGAATTGGCGCAATATAAAAGCCACACATTGATTACCACAGACGGTACCACCCTGCTTGGCGCAGACAACAAAGCCGGGATCGCAGAAATCATGACAGCGGTACACTACCTGATAGATCACCCGGAAATCAAGCATGGCAAGATCCGCGTTGCCTTTACACCGGACGAGGAGATTGGAAGAGGACCGCAACGCTTTGATGTAGCTGCTTTTGGCGCTAAATATGCTTATACCGTGGATGGCGGCCCCCTTGGAGAACTGGAGTATGAAAGCTTCAACGCGGCAGCCGCCCATATTACCATCCACGGGGTGAGTGTCCATCCCGGTACGGCTAAAAACAAAATGGTCCATGCTGCCAAAATCGCCATGGAACTGCATAGCCGTCTGCCTGCGGACGAAGCCCCGGAATATACGGACGGCTACGATGGATTCTACCATCTACTGGAAACTACAGGCACGGCAGAACAGGCAAAACTACACTATATTATCCGTGATTTTGATCGTAAGAGCTTTGAGAACCGGAAGGCTTATGTAACGAACGTGGTGAAAGAGCTGCAAGCCGCTTACGGAGAAAATCGCATCACACTGGAGCTCAGAGATCAGTATTACAACATGAAGGAGAAAATCGAGCCGGTCAAACATATCGTGGACATTGCTTATGAAGCGATGAAGAAGCTGAATATTGAGCCTATCATTAAGCCAATCCGTGGTGGTACAGACGGTTCACAGCTGTCCTATATGGGACTGCCTACACCGAATATTTTTACGGGTGGAGAGAACTATCACGGTAAATTTGAATATGTATCCGTGGACAACATGGTGCTTGCAAGCAAGGTTATTGTTGAAATCGTTCAATTATTCGAACAGCGCGGCAAGTGAAGCAATGCAGCAGCTGGCCAATAATCTGACATCCTACATCGTAAAATAAGTAATCGGTATAAAAAAGGGAGCCACTGATCGCAATATGCGCAAAAGTGTGCTCCCTTTATTTACATAAGCCCCGCTGGACCTTATCATGAAAATCCAAAGCTCACACCTAATGAGAAAAGACACCATGATTTGAAGGAAATAGGTGGGTTAACCCTTCAACTGCATCTGCATAGCCCCCTCCTCACGAGTGGTTTTTTTAGAAGCTACAGTATCGTCTGGGTAACTACGTTACGAATTAGTGCGTACTTTTCAAGCAGATACCCGAGCCTTACAATCAAACCTGTGCATGGAGTCCATGAATAGATAACACTTAACAGAACATGTACTCGTTGATCAAATACAAATTCACCAAAGGAGTGAAGTTAATAACATGGAGCTTCAATTAGCTTTAGACTTAGTAGATATCCCGCAAGGTATTGCATTGGTAAAAGAAGTAGAATCGTATATTGATATCGTTGAAATCGGTACGCCGATTGTCATCAATGAAGGACTTCATGCGGTAAAAGCAATGAAAGAAACATTCCCGAATCTGAAGGTACTTGCTGACCTCAAGGTTATGGATGCAGGCGGTTATGAGGTGCTAAAAGCATCCGAAGCCGGGGCTGATATCGTTACAATTCTGGCTGTAGCTGAAGATGCAACGATCAAAGGCGCAGTAGAAGAGGCTAAAAAACAGGGCGGCAAAAAAATCCTGGTGGACATGATTGGGGTTAAAAACCTGGAGCAACGCGCCAAAGAAATCGACGCGCTCGGCGTAGACTATATTTGTGTGCATACAGGCTACGATCTGCAAGCGGAAGGACAAAGCCCGTTCGAAGCACTGCAAACCGTTAAAAAAGTCGTAAAAAACTCCAAAACAGCCGTGGCTGGCGGCATTAAGCTAAGCACATTGGCTGAGGTTGTGAAGGCTCAACCGGATCTGGTTATTGTCGGCGGTGGGATCACTGGCGAGGACGACAAAAAGACTGTGGCTTATCAAATGCAACAGCTTATCAAACAAGGTTAATTCCAATGGAAACCTCTCAATATTTATCCCAGGTGCTCAAGGAGCTGCAACTGGTTCCACAATTGATCAGTAATGCGGAATCGGAACGGCTGATTCACTCCATCACTGCTGCGAACAAGGTGTTCGTAGCCGGGGCGGGCCGTTCAGGATTCATGATCCGTTCGCTGGCAATGCGGCTGATGCATATGGGAATTCAAGCATATGTGGTTGGAGAAACCGTAACTCCCGGCCTGGGTAAAGGTGATCTGCTGCTGATAGGCTCAGGCTCCGGTGAAACCAAAAGCCTGACCTCCATGGCGGAAAAAGCCAAGAAGCTCGAGGCCTCCATGGCGCTTCTAACCACTTCGCCAGCGTCCACCATTGGCAAGCTGGCTGACATCATCGTCAAGCTGCCTGGCGCCCCCAAGGACCCGGCCAACAAGGATTACCAGACGATTCAGCCTATGGGCTCATTGTTTGAGCAAACCCTGCTGTTGTATGGCGACGCGCTGGTACTCAAAACGATGGAGCTGCGCAAGCTGACTTCCGAGTCGATGTTTGGTCAGCACGCCAATTTGGAATAGAGCGCTATACATCTGCAATAACAAGGCAGGCTGCCTTTTACATGTCAAAACATGTGAAGGACAGCCTGCTTTTCTGCTTCATAAGAGAAATACTCATAACAGGCCGGGGTTGCTGTGACTGGTGCCGCTTGATCAATTAATCTGTTTCATGCCATTTATTCATTATTCCCTGCTGGCAACGGCGGAACTTTGGACGGGTCAACCAAAGCCCAATAGGCATATTTGGCCTTTAGCCGTTCGTCGAACAGCAGCGGCTTATCCAGCCGGGCAATCGGGAACATACTAAGCCACGTATTTCCGTCATCCGAACCCCAAATGGTCACATTACTGATATGCTCCTGCTGTCTGGAAAACATATCGAACAACGCCCGATAACGGTGAGCCTGCTGGATCAGCATGGATTCAGGTATCGTCTCGTAGCGATCCGTATCATTGGAATAGAGGCCCATATCCAGCTCTGTGATCTGATTATCCAGGCCGAGCGAAGCAAACTTTTCAATGGACTGCTCAATCTCGCTAATAGCAGGAAACGCCAGGCGGATATGCGATTGGTGACCTACGCCGTCAATCGGTACGCCTTTAGCGAGCAAATCACGCACCAAATTGTACAGAAAATCCCGTTTCATCCCCTCTATCTCTTTTTGTAGCGCTTTCATAAATGCGTCCACTTTGGCTTCAAAACCCTTCAAAAAGAAGTCGGGTACAATGAGTCCAATCCGGTTCCGATGCTCATGGACATAAAGTGGGTACTTGCCGTCTATTAAACGATGAAGCGCTTGTTCTATAAGCTCCCTGAATTGGAAAAGCGACAACAGGATGCTATCGTCACCGGAACGCCATGGATGTTGATCATTCAGCTCGACAAGTACATAGTACATATGCGTGGCTTCCCCAAGCCGCAGTTGCTGTTCCCAACGGGTCACCACGCTATCATCCACGTTGTTCATCATCAAGGTCTCTAACAGTCCGCCTGTACGGTGGTTTTGATATAATTGTGTATTTTGCTGCTCACGATGCAGCCTTTCACTCAGTCGGCGCAGCGTAGCCGAAAAGTTACTCTCATCAATCGGCTTGATCATAAAATCATGAACCCCATAGCGAAGTGCCTGCTGCGCATAAGCAAAATCACTGTAGCCACTCAAGATAATAAACGCAGGATGATCTGTACTCCGTTCGAGTACAGATCGAATCAGTTCTAATCCATCCAGCACAGGCATGCGAATATCGGTAATGACGAGGTCCGGGTGAATACTGCCGATTAGCTCCAGTGCATCCTCACCGTTATCGGCTTCTCCCACGATTTCAAAGCCACAGGCTTCCCAGTCCATGAGTTGAAGCAGCCCTTTGCGGGTGAATATTTCATCATCCACCACAATGGCTCGGTGCAGCTTCATAACCTGCTTCCTCCTTTCGATGTAGCATCATTTTATTTTGGATAAATATTCCAATTGTATCTAGCAATATGGTAATGTGAAAACATCAGGAATTGGGAATTGCTGTTACACCTATCATATGACGAATGGGGCGGTGCCAAGCATGCGCATGGTATTTCGTTGGTTTGGTGAAGGAAACGATACGGTAACGCTGGAACAAATCCGACAAATTCCGGGAGTGGAAGGGATCGTGTGGGCGCTACACGATATTCCAGCCGGAGAAGAATGGCCTATGGAACGTATTGTGGCACTTCGAGAGCAGGTTGTACAGGCGGGATTTCACAATGAGGTTGTTGAAAGTGTGAATGTGCACGAGGATATCAAGCTCGGACGACCGACACGCGATCAGTATATCAGCAATTACATACGCACATTGGAAAAGCTCGGCCAAAACGGCGTGAAGGTCGTCTGCTATAATTTTATGCCCATATTCGATTGGCTGCGCACCGATTTGCACAAGGAGCTGGAGGACGGCTCCACGGCCCTCTTTTTTGAAAAGTCACGAATTGAAGGGATTGATCCGTTCGAACTGGTACGCCAAATTAACGCAAATAGCTCGTTAACCATGCCCGGCTGGGAACCGGAGCGGCTGGAGCATCTGACGGCTTTGTTTGAAGCGTACACTCACGTCACGGAGGAAGACCTGTGGCAGAATCTGGCCTACTTTCTGGAGGCCGTTATTCCCGTTGCCGAACGCAGCGGGATTCGGATGGCCATTCACCCCGATGATCCGCCATGGTCTGTATTCGGACTGCCACGCATCATCACAAGCCAGGCTCATTTGCGCAGACTGCTAGCGCTGTACGACAGCCCCGCGAGCGGTATTACCCTATGCTCTGGCTCGCTAGGAGCCAATCCCAATAATGAAATCGTTTCCATGATTCATGAGTTTAAGGACCGTATTCCGTTCGCCCATATACGCAATGTGCGTGTGTCGGCTAACGGAGACTTCATCGAAACCTCTCACCGAACTCAGGACGGAACTGTCGATATTGCCGGCATTGTCCAGGCGTATCAAGATGCCCACTTTACGGGCTACGTCAGACCGGACCATGGCTGCCACTTGTGGGGAGAGCAATGCAGACCCGGCTATGGGCTGTATGACCGCGCGCTTGGGATTATGTATTTGTGGGGACTGTGGGATGCGCTGACACATAACCAGGCCCGACACACTTCTGCCGTTTCCAAGACGGAAAACACACGAACCGGATCAGTCCATACGAAGGAGTCACCCCTATGAGCACACCATCTCTACACCCTTCGCTGGCAGGCAAAACAGCAGTAATCACAGGCGGTGCCGGAGTGCTGTGCAGCGCAATGGCCCGCGAGCTGGCAAAGCAAGGCGTGAAGGTTGTGATTTTGAACCGAACGGAAGAAAAAGGTCTGCGTGTAGTCCATGATATTCGGACCGCAGGCGGAGAAGCGATGGCTGTGGCCTGTGACGTTACCGACGCGGACAGCGTACGGCTAGCCGAACAGACGGTACGCGAGCAGTTCGGCGCATGTGATATTCTGATCAACGGTGCCGGAGGCAATCATCCGAGTGCCAACACCACCCGCGAAACCTTCCGGCTGGAGGACCTGACGCTGCCCGATATTACTACCTTCTTCGAGCTGAGCATACCCGGTTTTCGCCAGGTACTGGACGTCAATTTCATCGGAACGATCATTCCGACACAAATATTCGCTCAAGGCATGACTGGACGCCCGGGGGCCGTCGTCATTAACATTTCCTCCATGAGCGCACCCAGCCCCATGACCAAAGTTCCGGCCTACAGCGCAGCCAAAGCAGCAGTTAACAACTTTACCCAATGGCTGGCTGTCCATTTAGCCGAAGCCGGTATTCGCGTCAACGCCATTGCACCCGGCTTCTTTCTTACCGAACAAAACCGCAGCCTGCTAACTCATGAGGATGGCTCCCTCACCGAACGTGCAGCCAAAATCATCGCCCACACGCCGATGCGCCGCTTTGGTGTACCGGACGATCTGCTCGGCACCCTGCTGTGGCTTGTGGATGAACAGACATCCGGTTTTGTCACAGGCACAGTGATTCCGATAGACGGTGGCTTCATGGCGTATTCCGGGGTGTAAAACAGTTCACGCCTAAAAGCCGCTTGGTATTTGAACCGAGCGGCTTTTAGGCGTGGATTTCTTTTTTCCTCTATAGCGATGATGTACCCTCTTATATATTTTGTGCATAGCTTTCACTTGGCGTTTTGGTCAATACTACATGCAGGCTGGAGTTCGCCTCTGCACCACCACGATAGGAAAAGTGCTCATCTCCCGTAACATGGATTATATCCCCTTGCACCACTTCCGTTTCTTCACCATTCACAGCTACAGTACCGTTCCCTTCAAGAACAAGCAAATATACATTTGCTCCTGGGTGGTTATGTGTTGGCAGCTCAGCATTAGGAGTGAAGTTGAGAATAAAAATGACATTGTCGGCTTCCTTATGCACAATTCGTTTAGTAAAGCCAGCTTCTTTATATTCCTGAAATTGAATGAGGTTTGATTTTTTCATGTAGGTTCACTCTCCTGTTTGAAATTAGATTTTCCTATATGGTCTTATTGTATTTGATTATTACGCTCTTCTTGTGATTGCAGTCACATAACTAAATTTAAGTCATAAATACTTTGAAATATTCAAAAATTTGATTTCAATCATCTTTTTCATCGACATATCCAACTAGAATCGAATTGTGTCAGACAAACAAAAACAAGCAGGAGGTTGTTCCTATGAAACCAGGATTCCAACTGGCAAAGGATATTTATTGGGTAGGAAAAATTGATAATCGTGAGGTTCCCTTTCATCGTCTTCTACTATCTAAGGGTACAACATATAATGCATATCTACTGAAAACTGGAAAACCAACCATTGTAGATACCGTAGATATGGCGTTCGGCAGAGAATTTGCAGAGGCTGTAGCCGAATTGATCGACCCGCTGGACATTCAATATATTATCGTCAACCACACAGAGCCAGACCATTCGGGCGGATTGGCGGCACTTGCTTCCAAAGCAACAAACGCTACGATTGTCTGCACTGAGATTGCCGTTCCGGAAATTCAACAAATGTACAAGCTTCAGCACCGCAACTTCCTCGTCATCAAGGATGGGGATCAACTCGATATTGGAGGCAAGACACTGCTGTTCAAGGAAACACCTTACCTCCATACGGAAGAAACCATGATTACGTATTGCATAGAAGATAAAATCTTGTTCCCTTGCGATATTTTCAGTACACACGTGGCTGTAGAGCATCTATTTGCAGATGAGGCCGGTTTTGATATCACCGATGACTTTATCGGGTACTATCAGGCTATTATTCATCCACATCGCAGATATGTGCGTACATTAATCGAAGCTGTCTCTGACCTGGATATTGAGATGATTGCTCCTTCCCACGGCTTCGCGATCCGGCACGATATTGCCAAATTCATTGATTTGTACGCATCTATGAGCACCGAAACCAAGGATGATAAAAAAGTAGCGATTGTTTATGCCACCTTAAAAAATAATACTAAAAAAATGGCAAACATCCTGAAAGACTGCTTTTTGGAAAACCAAATCAGGGTGGAGCTATGGGACGTAGATAAGGCGGATGAAACGGAGATATTGAACAGTATTGCCTCAGCGGATGCTGTTTTTGTCGGCAGCTCTACCAAATATGCAGACATGACGGGCAAGCTGGAAGACCTGCTGCAACAAATGCAAAAGATGAATCTGGAAGGCAAGCTGGCTGCTGCCTTTGGTTCCTACGGCTGGAGTGGGGAAGCCATTGAGGTCGTACAGGATTACTTGAACGGTACCAATATGAAGGTCCAAAGCACTTCTGATGTAATCAAGTCGACTGGTATGACGCATGTGGAGTTCCCGGTACGCATTCGTTTCTCTCCTACAGAAGATGAAAAAGTGAAGAAAATTAAAAATGCCGCTGAGTTTGTCTCGGATCTACTGCTTAGCGTCATTTGAACAAAGGCTGCGTATAGCGAAATAGGAGAGATGCTGAATGGGTAACAAACATTACGTTATTATCGGAGGCAGCGTTGCCGCCGTCAACGCGGCGAAAGCGATTAGAGATCATGATGAGCTAGCGGAAATTTCTATTTACGGGGAAGAAGCTTCCCTTCCGTATAACAGAGTCAAGCTTTCCAAGGGACTATTCACTGACCTGCACAGCGACAAAATCCTGATCAAAAAGGAAAAATGGTTTGCCAATCAACGAATTCATGTTTATTCCGGCATAAAGATCACCGCGATACATGCAGCGGACTCCACCATCGAAACAGCAAACGGACAAACCGTTGCTTATGACAAGCTGCTGCTGTGTACAGGAGCCTACAACCGTAAGCTTTTGCTGGACGGAGCTTCATTACGTAACGTTCACAATATCCGTTTTCGACAAGATGCAGATAAACTTAAAACGGAATTACAAAAAGGAGACCGGATATGCATCATCGGCGGTGGTATTCAGGGTGTAGAAACCGCTTGGTCCTTCCAGCAAGCCGGGTATGCTGTAACCATTCTGGAAGCTTCGCATCGGCTTATGCCCCGCCAGCTAGATGAAAAGGCTTCCGCTATTTTGACCCAGCGAATTACCGAGCAGGGTACCAAGGTAAGCCTTGGACAAGGCGTAAAGCGTATTACAGGCACGGATTACGTAGAAGGCATAGAGCTACAGGACGGCTCCGTTATTCCCTGCGAGCATGTCGTGTATTCTATCGGCATTGTACCTAATACTGAGCTTGCTCGCCAGATCGGTCTAGATATTGGACAAGGCATCTTGGTGAATGCGCAGATGGAGACCAGCTCCGCCAATATATATGCGGCAGGTGATGTAGCCGAGTTTCAAAATAGAGTGGATGGATTATGGGAAAGTGCTATCGAGCAAGGGAAAATAGCAGGCGCCAATATGGCAGGTGCATCCGTCAGCTATCAGCGGCCTATCCCTGTAACCCTGTCCAATAGCTATGAATGCCCCTTGTTTTCCATGGGTCTGGTGGATGAACAAGTCTGCGATACCAGCCTGACCAGTGAAAATCAAGTTTCGTATACACGCATGTTCATAAAAAACGGCTCTATCTGCGGCGTGATCGGCTTTGGGGATGCTCTTGCTTCACTTCCGTTTAAAACAGCCATCATCCAAGGACTCAAACCGGACGCGCCAGAGCTTACAAAAATTTTGAGTGGCAAGGAGAACTAAAGATGAAAAAATATGTATGTCAACCTTGTGGATACATTTATGATCCTGCTATCGGCGACCCTGATGAAGACGTTATGCCCGGTACAGCGTTTGAGGATCTTCCAGAAGACTGGGTTTGTCCAGTCTGTGGTGAGGATCAAAGCCATTTTGCCCCAATAGATGATACAGAATAACAAGAACCCGCTATATTTTTTAGTTTCCGGTTTATGAATGGAGTGAATGAATGTGAATGAGATGTCCTGCCAGTGCGGAAAGGAGCCCTGTGCCCGCAAAGTGCCTATCTTTTCCTCTTTGTCCGAAGAAGATTTGTGTAAGGTCAGCTCCATGATCCGACACCGAAAATATCAGAAAGGCGAGGCCTTGATTGTCGAGGAACAGGCTTCCGATACGCTGTACATTATTCAAAGCGGGCATGTCAAGCTTCTGAAAATGACGCCTCAGGGCAAAGAACAAATTCTGCACATTCTGACAACTGGCGATTTTTTTGGCGAGTTGAATATATTTAACAGCGATGAGCTGAGTAATTTTAGTGCCTATGCCTTAAAAAATACTGATATATGTATGCTCACCAAGGATGATATGGAGCAGTTGATTCGCAACAATCCAGATATCTCTTTGAAGCTGCTCAAAACCATTACCAAACGCTTGGCCCATACCGAAAAGCTGGCTCAAAGCCTGGCGACCAAAGACCCGGAGATCCGTATCGCCTATATGATTCTTGAGCTTGGGCATAAATACGGCAAACCGGACGGATCTCACATTAAAATAAACCTCCCCCTTTCACGCGAGGAAATGGCTAATTACGTGGGTGTCACACGTGAAACCATCAGTCGCAAATTCGCAAAATTTGAACAGCTGGGGATTATTCATATCAAGGGTACACGAGAGATTACGATCTGCGATGTACAGAAGCTGAACGAATATATAGATTGAGACATATAGATCTAATGCTGCTCTAGCATGAGGACAACAAAAAACCGCTTCTTTAACTTATGGATTACAGTTGATCTATCAACCACTTCCATTTCGTTAAAGGGCGGTTTTTACCGTATTTTATACTTTACTAACGATTAATTGTCGTGTTCACGCCTTGGGAAGAAGCTCCCCATGAAGGCTGCGCTGAAGGAAGTTCTGGCGAAACTCTGTCTGTGGAAGGAGCAGTCTCAATCGTGGTCGATTTGGAGCAATCCCAGACCACTTTTACCAGATACCCAAACAGTAATACGTTCAACAACGAGGTCACGCACAATATAACACCGTAATGATCCCGAGAATTGGAGCTATAGAAAATATCGAAGGTGTTCAGGAAGATCGTAAGACTGAATCCACCCGCAAGCCACAAAAATCTCCGGTCCCGCAAATACAGATACGCCAGTACCGCTAACGCTGCCGCAGGGAACAAATACCGTTCATGCATGCTCGAAGCGAAGGTAAAGACACCTGCAATTTGCACCAGCGCAGCTGCTGCCGCAAATTGTGGTTTGCGACTGCGGATATACATCCACCATGTAAACAAAGTCACCAGTACAATGCCGATCATGCCCCATGTATGGTAGCTGAACAGGAACAATGTCGTAGTATCCTGCGTATAATTGCCACCGATCAGTGCGAAGAAGTTATACGCGTTCACGGAAGCATACGGATA
>NZ_ASSB01000369.1:0-16572 GCF_000520755.1 Paenibacillus sp. 1-18 | reverse complement strand
AGGGTCGGGGGTTCGATCCCCTCAGCCTCCACCATTTTTATCCGAACAAAAGGATGAAAAGTTGGGGAATTGTGAATCATATGCATATTGGGGATTAGCCAAGCGGTAAGGCAACGGACTTTGACTCCGTCATGCATAGGTTCAAATCCTATATCCCCAGCCATTGAGAGCCATTAGCTCAGTTGGTAGAGCACCTGACTTTTAATCAGGGTGTCGAAGGTTCGAGTCCTTCATGGCTCACCATTACATTGTATGCGCGTGTGGCGGAATTGGCAGACGCACTAGACTTAGGATCTAGCGTCTTTGACGTGGGGGTTCAAGTCCCTCCACGCGCATATTGTTTTCGCGGACGTGGCTCAGCGGTAGAGCATCGCCTTGCCAAGGCGAGGGTCGCGGGTTCGATTCCCGTCGTCCGCTCCATATTTGCGCCCTTAGCTCAGCTGGATAGAGCGTTTGACTACGAATCAAAAGGCCGGGAGTTCGAATCTCTCAGGGCGCGCCATATTTACAAAAAGCATTTATCGGGATGTAGCTCAGCTTGGTAGAGCACCTGGTTTGGGACCAGGGGGTCGCATGTTCAAATCGTGTCATCCCGATACTAATTTGCGGGTGTAGTTCAATGGTAGAACTTCAGCCTTCCAAGCTGATAGCGTGGGTTCGATTCCCATCACCCGCTTAATGATTACCTAGAAGCCGAAAGGCTTCTTTTTATTTTGTCCACATTATATCCACTTCGGTATGTAGAGGCCGTTGCCAATGTATCTCTCTCATGCACAGTTGGGGATGACTTGTGCATATTGTACATAGGCTCTGTTACTATGATTGCCTAGATCCTGAATTTCTCCTCCAATATATCTCTTTCTTCTGTAGTAAGGCTAATTTCGTGATCAAGTCCCTTTAAAATAGGAATCCTATGATTGCTAACGATATGCATTCATGTTGATAACTCTAAAAATTGCTGGTTGGTTGTACACATTCTCTTCTTTTTATGTGAGTAATTGCGGATGATTGGATGAAGAAACACATCTGTTGTATTGATTAGTAACTAATTTGTGTATAACTTTGTGGATAGAAGCTTAAATATCCTCATATTGTCAACAAATCATAAACATGTACACATAATGATGCATGATTTTTGCACTAGAAATCATACTTTTTATAATAATTGTGTATAAAATTTCATGAAACTCTTAGGATTTAGCGAATCAAGTTTATTTAATTTCATTTTTGTGCATAAAAAACCAATATATTCTCAAAAAAAGTATTTAAAATGAATGATTTTTACTGTAAAATTTGCAGCTTTTCATACGTTTTTATTGTATGATGTTAAGAAAGTGTCAAATTTCGTGTGTATACGTACCTTTGCAACAAAGCTGTATATGGTGTGGAACAGAACAGATGGGGGGAAAAGCATGACCGAGCTTACGTTAACCGCAAACAAAAACCAATCCAACAATCTGCTGCGGCGGGACGTTCGTTTTCTAGGTAATATTCTTGGTGAGGTTTTGGTTCATCAGGGTGGCAACGAACTTTTGGATATCGTGGAAAAAATACGTGAGACAAGTAAATCGTTACGTGCCGGGTATCAGCCGGAGTTGTATGAGAATTTCAAACAAATGGTCAGCGGACTGGATACGGATATTCGTCACCAGGTTATTCGCGCGTTTGCGATTTATTTTCAGTTGGTGAATATCGCTGAGCAAAACCATCGTATTCGTCGTAAGCGGGATTATGAGCATTACGCTGGTGAAGATGTTCAACCCGGCTCCATTGAAAGTTCCGTTCAGGAGCTTAAGCAAGGGGGATTCTCTGCCGAGGACGTTACCAACATGCTAGAGGAGCTCTCTCTGGAACTGGTTATGACCGCACATCCTACAGAAGCAACACGACGGGTAATCCTGGATATCCACAAGCGGATTTCTGAGGATGTCATGCTGCTGGATAATCCGATGCTTACCTTGCGTGAGCGGGAACAGGTACGGGAGAATCTGCTGAATGAAGTCATTACACTGTGGCAGACAGATGAGCTGCGTGACCGAAAGCCAACTGTATTAGATGAAGTAAGAAATGGAATGTATTATTTTCATGAGACTTTGTTTCATGTATTGCCGGATGTATACCAGGAATTGGAGCGATGTTTAAGCAAATACTATCCCGAACAAAAGTGGCACATTCCAACTTATCTGAGATTTGGCTCCTGGATTGGTGGAGACCGGGATGGCAATCCGTCTGTGACAGCTCATGTAACTTGGGAAACATTACGTATGCAACGCAAGCTGGCTTTGAGAGAATATCAGCACACACTGAAAGAACTTATGGGATACTTGAGCTTCAGCACTAGCATTGTGCGCGTTTCAGATGATCTGCTGGCTTCAATTGAAAAAGATCGTACGCATATTACGCTCAAAAAGATGGAAGTATGGCATAACGAAAAAGAGCCTTATCGGATTAAACTTGCATACATGATTGCCAAGGTGAATAACATTTTGGATGAAAATAAACAGGACACCAAGGAACGTTATAGCTCTGCTGAAGAGCTAATTGCAGACTTGAATGTTATTGATAACAGCTTACGTCATCATTTTGCGGATTATGTTGCGGACACGTATATTCAAAAGATGATCCGCCAGGTAGAGCTATTCGGATTCCATACAGCTACACTGGATGTACGACAGCATAGTCAGGAGCATGAAAATGCGATGACTGAAATTCTTTCTAAAATGAATATCGTATCAGATTACGGTAAATTGCCAGAAGAAGAAAAGATAGATCTGCTGGAAAAGCTGCTGAACGAACCTCGTCCGATTACTTCGCCGTATTTAAAATATAGCGACAGTACGCAGGAATGTCTTGACGTATATCGTACGATTTATATGGCTCAGAAGGAATTCGGCAAGCAGTCCATTACAAGCTACCTCATCAGTATGACCCAGGGAGCCAGTGACTTGCTGGAGGTTATGGTGCTAGCCAAAGAAGCAGGGCTGTTCCGCATTGAAAAAGGTGGCACTGTCGTATGTACACTGCAATCCGTTCCTTTGTTTGAAACGATTGACGATCTGCACGCTGCACCTAGTATCATGAGAAGATTAATGAACTTGCCTGTATATCGGCAATCTGTAGCTGCGATGGATCAGCTTCAGGAGATCATGCTGGGATACTCGGACAGTAATAAGGATGGCGGCGTGGTTACGGCCAACTGGGAGCTTCGGGTCGCAATGAACAGCATTACGGAAGTGGTTAATGAGTTTGGTGTAAAAGTGAAGTTCTTCCACGGTCGCGGAGGAGCACTGGGCCGCGGAGGAATGCCGCTTAACCGCAGCATCCTGGCTCAACCTCCTCATACCATTGGTGGTGGAATTAAGATTACGGAGCAGGGCGAAGTGCTATCATCCCGCTACTCGCTCAAAGGCATTGCTTACCGGAGCTTGGAGCAGGCAACCTCAGCTTTGATCACGGCTGCTGCATATCATCGTTCCGGGAAGAAGGAAGTGTTCGAGGAAAGCTGGGAAGAGATCATTGCCCGTATTTCCGAGGTATCATTGAACAAGTATCAGGATTTGATTTTCCGAGATCCGGATTTCTTCGCTTTCTTCAAAGAATCGACACCGCTGCCTGAGTTGGGCGAACTGAATATTGGATCTCGTCCGTCCAAGCGTAAGAATAGCGAGCGTTTTGAGGACTTGCGTGCCATTCCATGGGTTTTTGCATGGACACAAAGTCGCTACTTGTTACCTGCATGGTATGCGGCTGGAACAGGCCTGCAAAGCTTTTATCAGAACAATGAGGATAACCTCAAGGTGCTGCAAACGATGTTTAAGGACTCGGCATTCTTCAGATCCCTTATTGATACGCTGCAAATGGCGATTGCTAAAGCGGATTTGCTAATTGCTGAGGAATATGCGGGAATGTCCGATAATGAAGAGGCAAGACAGCGTATTTTCGGACAGATTTCAGCGGAGTTCAAGCTGACATCTGAACTGATTTTGAAAATAACCGGACAATCCGAGATTTTGGACGACGTGCCGGTTATTCAGGAATCTATCCGGTTACGTAATCCCTATGTCGATCCGTTAAGCTATCTGCAGGTTCAGTTGCTTAGTGAGCTACGCGAGCTGCGTGATCAAAATGGAGACGATGCTGAGTTGCTGCGTGAGGTATTGTTGACCATTAACGGAATTGCCGCAGGATTAAGGAACACAGGCTGATATAGCCTGGCTGTACGAATACAGGTAATCGGGCGCTCATGGAGTGCCCGATTATGCTGTGTGAATAAAATATGACAGAAGACCGTTCAGAGGGTGTCAATACTATAGTTGATTTTCGGATAAAATTAAACTACGATGAATAATCATAAATATGCAATAGGTAACCCATCAGCAAGTCTGGGGGAGTATAGAGTGGATAATATGGAAAGCCGCTTGGTTAGGCTGGTACAGAAAGGTGATCAGCGGGCTTTTGCGGAGCTAGTCGAGTTATATAAAGATCGGATTTTTCATCTTTCCTACCGGATGCTGGGTAATCGCCATGAGGCAGAGGATCTGGTGCAGGAAACTTTTTTGCGTGTGTATCGCAATTTGGAGAAGTATGACCATGGACAGAAGTTCTCGACCTGGATTTACCGGATTGCTACAAATCTATGCATTGATCGTCTGCGAAGGAGAAAACCTACATACTCACTTGATGCTGAAATGAATGATCAGGAAGGTGTCGATGGGTACGCCATGCTCGCTAGTGAAGAGCTTACCCCTGAGGGGCGTACATTGTTGTCCGAGACACAGGCATTAATTCATGATGCCATTGATAGTCTTCCAGACAAATACAGGACGATTATGGTGTTGCGGTACTTGCAGGAGCTTTCCTTGCAGGAAATTAGCGATGTGCTTAATATTCCCGTGACTACGATTAAAACGAGAGTCCATAGAGGCCGGGATTTTCTACGTAAAAAATTGGAGCACAAGCTGTAAAATCATGTGCTTAGGTACTTGGGAAGTACCTGATAGATGTTTTTATGAAACATAATGCTCGCTATAACGTATGTAAGAAGAGCAAAGCTCTAAGACGGGGCATGTTATGTTGAGAACCACGGAAGAATACTAGAAAGGATTGGCTCATATGGATTGCAAACAAGCCGTCTCTTTTATGCATGACTATCTAGATGGCGACCTGTCTGAGCGGGACAAACATGAGTTGGAACAACACTTGTTAGACTGCCCGGAATGTCGCATGCGTTTTAAAGAGCTGGAGCGGACGGATGCGATGCTTTATGGTACACGCCATTATCAAGTGCCGTGTGTATCGGATGAGCTGACATTTCGCATTATGAATGCTTTGCCGCCGCATAAAAGACAGACCGTGGCACCTATGCTGTCTTGGGTGAAAAGGCATCCCGCTGTAACAGCTGCCGCCTTTTTTCTTATTGTTGTGTGCTCAAGTATGGCCAGCTTTTCAGGCACGGATCATCAATTGGTAGTCAAAGGCAGCAACCTGGATCAAGTCGTTATTCAAGGCGATACAGTGATTGTGCCTGAAGGGAAATCCATTGCCGGAGATTTGACAGTGCAAAATGGCAAGGCTCGGGTATACGGCGATGTGGAAGGAAATGTAACTGTGATTGACGGTTCCTATTATCAAGCGTCAACAGCTCATATTGCAGGACAGGTCAAAAGCATTGATCAAACCTTGGATTGGATTTGGTATAAAGTTTCCGATTTGTTCGGGGACCCGTCTTCTCCGTAAAAGAAGCTTGACATGGCAAGAACGATATCGAGCGCCTCTTTCCGCTGGAAAAGGCGTTTTTTTGTACATAAAACTGGTGAATTGTACTGTTTTTTACTGATTTTAGCGGTTCTTTTGTCGCACAGCTTGCAACGCGAGCCTTATCGTTATAACCTAGATAGAGAGAGCATATTGTGTACATACTACACCCACTCACTACAGAAAGTTGCGGGGGCATGCGCATGTTGGATTATTTTGCGGACCTGACTTGGAAAGAGTCCATTAAAGATATTATCGACATTTTGATCGTTACCTATATTATGTATCAGCTTATTTTACTTGTTCGCGGAACGCGTGCGGTTCAATTGTTGAAAGGCATACTGTTTCTGGTCGTCATTTGGGCAGTTAGCACCTGGTTTGATTTGTACACGCTCAAATGGTTGATGAACCAGATGTTCACTTTTGGTGTGGTAGCTATTTTTATTATTTTTCAGCCTGAGTTGCGTCGTGCTCTGGAACAATTGGGGCGAGGCAAACTATTTGGGCGTTCGTCTGCGGATGATGAAGAGATCAACAAGTTAATTGGGGAAATGATTAAGGCGCTGAATTATTTATCACGTAGAAAAATAGGAGCTTTGGTTGTATTTGAGCGCGAGACAGGGCTAAATGAATACACGGAGTCTGGTATCAAGACACAGGCAGTGGTCAGTTCTGAGCTGCTAATCAATATCTTTATCCCGAATACGCCTCTGCATGATGGTGCGGTAATCATTCAAAATAAGCAGATTGCTTCTGCAGCCTGCTATTTACCGTTGTCGGAAAATCCATTCATCAGCAAGGAACTGGGAACCCGTCACCGGGCTGCTATTGGGGTGAGCGAGGTGACGGATGCCGTAACTGTCGTAGTATCGGAGGAAACAGGGCAAATTTCTTTGGCTATTAATGGACAGGTCGTGCGCGACATTAAGGAAGAATCCTTAATTTCCAAGCTGTATGAGGAACTGCGGCCAACACCGTCTCTGAAAGAAAAACGCGGCTCATTCTGGAATCGGAGGGGAGGCCGTGGAAATTCATGATGGACAAATGGATTAACAATAATACGATTTCCAAGATATTGGCGCTTGCCGTTGCCGTGATGCTGTGGGGAATGGTTCATCTGGATACAGGTACACCTTCATCGACATTAACTGTTTCCTATGATAATAAGGTGATTGATAATGTGGGCATTCAGGCTAGTGGTCTGGATGAGTCCAAATATGTGTTGGCTACTATGGATACTGACCATGTAAGAATGGAGGTCAGAGGACAGCGTTCTGTACTGACTTCTTTTTTTGCAGATAGTTATCAGGCAAAATTAAATCTAAGCGGTTTAGGAGCAGGCACCAGAACATTGGCACTTGAACCAGATTTACCGGATGGGGTGGAGCTGGTATCTATGACTCCAAATCGAGTTACGGTAACAATTGAGGAAAAGCAAACGAAAACATTTAATGTTTCTATTGTGCCCAAAGGCAACCCGGATGCTGGTTTGCAGCTTGGCAAGCCTGTAGTTACTCCTCAAACCGTGAAGGTGACCCTACCCAAAAGTCAGTTAAGTACCGTGACTGCGGTGCAGGGGGCCGTCGATACGGATGGCATCACGGAAAAATTCGAGCAGAAGCGTGTGAAATTGAGGGCATATAACAAAAAGGGGCAAGAACTTACAGGAGCCGTTATCGAGCCGTCTACAGTGTCCGTCGAGATTCCGGTATCTCAGCAGGCAAAGTCTGTGCCTGTTAAGATCGTCTATACGGGAGATTTGCCAGACGGGCTGGCACTTTCCAAGGTAAGTACAAACGTGAAGGAAGCCGCCGTATATGCATCACAGGATGTATTGAGCAGCCTCAGTTCCTACGTCACAGCCACATTGGATCTCAGTCAATTTACGGAAGCGGGGACGCGTACAGTCCAAGCTAATTTGGCAGCGCCCGCCGGTTCTGATAAAATCGAGCCAGGCTCGATACAAATTGAAGTGACGGTCGTTCCTTCCAATCAGGTCACAGATACGGAACGAACGCTCTCTGGCATTCCAATCGCTTTACAAGGTGCAGGGGATGGAACTACTGCGACCATTACAGCGCCTGCTAGCAAGATGATGGATGTTACTGTGAAAGGACCGCAGGATATGGTAAGCAATCTAACCAATGATGATATTAGCCTGGTAGCAGACGTAAGTGGCCTTGCGCCTGGTCAGCATGAGGTTACGTTGCAGGTAGGCTTGCCTAAATATATTGCGCAAGCCGGGAATGCCGATCAGCTAAAGGCAACAGTAAACATTGTAGGCTCTTCAACGCCTACTGTAACGAGTCCAAGTAATGAGAATGAATCAAATCCTTCCGGTAGTGGCGACAAGGGTCAGGAGAGGCCTGAGGAGGGGCAAAATGGCCAGGGTGGATACTCAGATGCTAATTCCGGGGGAAATGCAGCTGCGGAGGATAAGGCAAGTCCTCATAACGGCGCAGCTTCTTCTGCAAATGGAACCCCGGAGAACAGTCAGCCATAACATGTTTTATCTATAGTAAATACTCAAGATTTATTAGACAAAAAAAGGGAGTCATTTTACATGGGGAAATATTTTGGTACAGATGGTGTACGAGGCATTGCTAATCAGGAGCTTACAGCAGAGCTGGCGTATAGCATTGGCCGCTGTGGCGGATACGTTTTAGCAGGTAATGTGGAGAAACCAACCGTTGTTATTGGTATGGATACACGTGTGTCTGGCCTGATGCTGGAATCGGCGCTTGTAGCCGGTTTACTGTCTATTGGGGCTAACGTGGTTCGTCTGGGGATTGTTTCGACGCCGGGGGTTGCCTATCTCACACGTCAATTGAAAGCCGACGCTGGTGTAATGATTTCGGCTTCCCATAATCCGGTGGAAGACAACGGGATTAAGTTTTTTGGCGGCGACGGGTTCAAATTGACAGATGAAACAGAATTGAAAATCGAAGAGTTGATGGATGCGAAAGAAGACCAACTGCCTCGTCCGATTGGTGGAGGATTGGGTACGGTTGTTATAGATGAGCATTCCCGCTATGATTATCTGGAGTTTTTGAAAACAACAATTAGTCATTCTTTTGAAGGACTCAAAATTGTACTGGATTGCGCAAATGGGGCAGCTTATGAGCTGGCGCCGAAGCTTTTTACGGAATTGGGAGCTGAAGTTCACACGATTGGTGCGGAGCCCAACGGGCTGAATATCAATGATCATTGCGGCTCGACTCATCCTGAAAAGCTGAAGGAGGAAGTACTCCGTCTGAAAGCGGATATTGGTCTGGCCTTTGATGGCGATGCTGACCGTCTGATCGCGATTGATGAGAACGGAGAAGAGGTAGACGGTGACTATATCCTTTGCATTTGCGGGGATGCAATGAACCGTGCTGGGAAGCTCAAGGACAGCACCATTGTATCGACCGTTATGAGTAATATCGGTTTTTATAAGGCTACGGAAAAGCTGGCACTCAAGACTGCAAAGACTGCGGTCGGAGACCGTTATGTCATGGAGGAAATGCGCCGGGGCGGCTTTAATCTAGGCGGCGAGCAGTCTGGCCATGTTATTTTCCTGGATCATAATACAACAGGCGATGGTATGCTGACCGGGATTCAACTGGTAGATACCCTGAAGGCTTCTGGCAAAAAGATGAGTGAACTGAAATCGCTCATGAAACAATATCCGCAAGTGCTGGTTAATGTGCGTGTGCAGGATAAACGCAATTACGAGGGTAATCCTGCTATTGCAGAAGCGATTGAGCAGGTGGAACAGCAATTGGGGGATAATGGGCGTGTACTGGTCCGTGCATCAGGTACAGAATCGCTTATTCGTGTGATGGCAGAAGGACCGGATAAGGATGAGCTGGAGCATTTTGTCGGACAGATCGTAGATGTCGTCAAAAAAGAATTAGTTTAAAATTTTGTAAACGTGGTTGCCTGTAAAAAAGAGCGGGCAGCCGCGTTTGCAGTTATATATTTTCCACTGAATCGTAACCTATATAGGTAAATATGAATAAACTGTTATTGCCAAATGAGATAGGGCTGAATATAATATAGGGATGCTGTGACTCAAATAGAGAAAGCGAGGGTTGTAAGGTAACGTAATACAAGCGCCAGAGCTTGATTTTGTGCGGGGGGACTTGGTGGGTAAGCAATGCATCAGTTAGGATCATGTTGCTCACAAATCGGTTCACGACAAAGCAAGCTGACGAGGTGAAGGTGTTCGAAACATTCGGCGGGGACCTTCCGGTGAAGCATCAAGCCGTAAACCGGCAGCGGAAAATAAACAGGCAACTGTTTACACAACGCACCGGTAGATGCCATTATATTTTATAACCTAAATTATAAGATTCATTTCATGAATGTACGGCCATCATCATTGGCGTGCGCGGTTTAGGAATTTCGTTGCATTCGTGAAGAGATGCCTGTAATTTTATAGTTATTATTGACAACTTCATAGATGAATGAACTTTATTCCTCAATCTACCGCACACGTTAGTCCTGTGATGCGTCGTCCTGTGAAATGATGATCGGGAGGATAACGAATATGTGTGGCATTGTAGGATATATTGGTGATCAGAATACGCAAGAGGTATTGATTGACGGATTGAAAAAGCTGGAATACCGTGGTTATGACTCTGCGGGTATTGCCGTGTTTACAGATTCAGGACTGCAAGTAGCCAAGGCTAAAGGCCGTCTGGCGAATTTGGAAGCAAAGCTGGATGGTGCGCCATTGCTAGGCCATGCAGGTATTGGGCATACACGTTGGGCAACGCACGGTAAGCCTTCAGATGAAAATTCCCATCCACACATGGATGAGAGTCAAAAGTTCTCTGTCGTTCATAACGGGATTATTGAGAACTATCTGGAACTGAAGGAGCAGCTGATCAGCGAAGGTCATACCTTTATTTCCGAAACGGATACGGAAGTTATTTCCCATCTGATTGCGCGTGAATATAAAGGAGATATCGTTAAAGCGGTACAAAAAGCAATTACCTTTATGCGCGGTGCTTTTGCCCTGGGTGTGCTGACAGAACATGAACCTAACAAGCTGGTAGCTGTTCGTCAAGCGAGTCCGCTGGTTATTGGTGTGGGAAAAGGCGAGAACTTTATCGGTTCCGACATTCCGGCTATTTTGAAATATACACGCAATGTATTTATTTTGAACGATGGCGAAATGGCTGTTTTGACCAGCGATGCCGTCGAATTAATGACAATCGAAGGCCAATTTATTTCTCGGGAAATGATTCATGTCGAATGGGATGCTGTAACAGCGGAAAAAGGCGGCTATGAGCATTTCATGTTGAAAGAAATTTACGAGCAGCCTAAGGCTTACCGTGATACGATGTTGGGCCGTATTGATAAAGAAACTAAAAAAGTCGTTCTTCCTGAGCTGAAGCTGACAGAAGAACAAATTAAAAATATCCGCAACATTCAAATCGTTGCTTGTGGTACAGCCTACAATGCTGGTTTGATTGGTCGTACGGTTATTGAAGGTCTGGCTCGTATTCCGGTAGAAAATGACGTGGCTTCCGAATATCGCTACCGTTCCCCTATCGTAACGCCAGAAACATTAGTAATCGTGGTGAGTCAATCCGGTGAAACTGCCGATACATTGGCAGCATTGCGTGAAGCACAAGCAAACGGAGCTCATGTATTGGCGATTACAAACGTAGTTGGCAGCTCCATTGCTCGTGATGCAGATGATGTATTGGTTACACTGGCAGGACCGGAAATTGCCGTAGCCTCCACCAAAGCATATTCTTCACAGCTGATTGCTTTTTATCTGCTTGGTCTGTATTTGTCTCAAGTACGCGGCACACAAACGGATGAGCAAGTAGCTCATGTGCTGGCCGCTATGGAATCACTGCCAGAGCAAGTGGAAGAAATGCTGGGTAAAGCAGATTCGATCAAAGCCTATGCTGAGCAAATTGCGAGCCACAAGCACCTGTTCTTTATCGGGCGCGGTCAGGACTATGCCGTAGTACAGGAAGGCTCCTTGAAGCTCAAGGAAATTTCCTACATTCATTCTGAGGCTTATGCTGCGGGTGAACTGAAGCATGGTACACTAGCATTGATCGAAGAAGGAATTCCGGTTATCGCTTTGGTAACACAGGAATCCGTGCTGGAGAAAACCGTGAGCAACATTAAGGAAGTCAAGGCTCGTGGTGGTGACGTACTTGCAATCACGTACGAAGAGCATGCTGTTGAGTTGCTGAAATCTGTGGATCAAGTGTTTGCAATTCCGAAGACACTTCCGATTCTGTCGGCCGCCATTTCAGTTGTAGCTCTCCAACTGTTAGCTTACTATGCTTCCCTTGCACTGGGACATGATGTCGATAAACCACGTAACCTGGCGAAAAGTGTCACTGTAGAATAATCATAATTTCAGCCCAAGCAGTTTTGTTCAGTTACATTAAAGTTGGTTCCTGATTTTTAAAACCGGTTGTCCTAGTTTAGGATGACCGGTTTTTTAGGTACTTGAATTTACCTGTGTTAAGAAGTGTGTTTGAGGAAAATAAAGTTCTAGACTGAGAAAATAGAGAATTAGACTGACAATGCTTTATTAAGCTAACGGGCAGTTTACTGCAATAATGCCCTTGGGGATGTAACGGAGGCAGCTGGCCAACAATCAGCTACCTTTTTTCGTGTTAATGAAATTGGCCCCAAAAAAAAATCTTGCGTTCGAGTTTACTCGAAGGGATATACTGGGAGCATGAATAACTCACTAACCATTCGGCAAGTCGCCGCCCTTACAGGTCTTAGTGTCCATACGCTTCGTTATTATGAGCAAATAGGCCTCCTAACTTCCATTGATCGTAATGAACATGGACATCGTTGCTTTACTTCTGAAGACGTAACTTGGATCGAGTTTATTAATCGTCTTAAAGCTACCGGAATGACATTAACCAATATGCTCGAAATTGCGGAACTAAAAAGGAAAGGAGATCCAACTCTCACTGCAAGAAGAATTCTTCTAGAAGAACATTACTCAGAAGTTCAAAAAGCCCTCATGGAACTTCAGACTAATCTTCATTTACTAGCAGAAAAAATTACTACTTACAAGGAATTGGAGAACAGGCACGCATTAAAGCAAAAGTTAAATGAACAACCAACAGGCCGTTCAACTGAATGATACCCTGACAGAATATGAAGAAGCTAACTTCTATTTAACATTTGGGGTTAGCTTTACACTAAAACATAGTATACACATCCGTATAGTATAATATTTTCACAATCGAAAGGATGAAAATCAATTGCAAAGGAACAAGTCTTTATTCATCTTCTTTATCGCCCTTGGCGTATTTGGTATTGCCAATACGGAGCTTGGCGTAGTAGGGATTTTGCCTCAAATTTCTGAGCGCTTCCAAGTCAGTGCTTCTCAAGCAGGTTTGCTCGTTAGCATGTTTGCTTTGATCATAGCCATTTCTGGTCCGTTTATGACTCTTTTATTTTCCGGTATTAACCGAAAAAAGATTCTGTGCGGAGTACTTGCTGTTTTCGCCATTTCTAATCTGATTTCCGCCTTTGCCCCAACCTTTACTGCCTTATTACTGTCTAGACTGCTGCCTGCATTTCTTCATCCCGTTTATTTTTCTGTTGCATTTGTAGCAGCCGTCAGCTCGGTTCCAAAAGAACAAAGTACCAACGCAGTGGCCAAAGTTTTTATGGGGTTAACGGTCGGGATGGTAATAGGCATTCCGGTCACTTCGTATATTGGGGATCAGTTTTCACTTGAAGCCGCTTTTCTATTTTCTTCCGGAATAAATACGCTAGCCCTGTTCGGAATTGCTGCGCTCGTTCCATCGTTACCCGTACAAGGTAAATTGACCTATGGCCGACAATTACGTATATTGGCAAAGCCGCAGCTATGGCTTAACATTACTACGGCTTGCTTCATCCTGGCGGCTTTATATTCTGTCTATTCCTATTTTGCAGCGTATCTCGAGACGGTGACAGGAATGAACGGTGAAACCGTCAGTTTTATGCTCGTTCTTTTTGGCATCAGCGGCATAATTGGGAATCTGCAAACGGCAAAATATTTAAGTAAGGACTTGGTCAAAACCACCTTGTTTTATCCCATTGTGCTTATCGGTATGTATTTGCTGATATTTTGTCTTGGACGTTACTCTGTTCCGATGATTGCCATCGTACTGGTATGGGGAGCCGTCTTTACCGGCGGTCTCATTATAAGCCAAACATGGTTAACCTCGGAGGCCCGTGAAGCACCAGAGTTTGCTAACAGCTTATTTGTCTCCTTCGGAAATCTGGGTATCACACTCGGCACCGCCCTAGGCGGATGGTTTCTATCCCATATGGGAACACATAACATTACGTGGAGCGGAATATTGTTTCTGCTGATTGCATTGTTGTGTATTGGATTGAAACTTAAGTTGTTTGATCTGAAAGAGGACAAGAATTTAAGCGTTAAGAAATCTCCAAATGTTCAATGATACGGTTAGGGATTTCGTTAAGCTAACGGGAAAGGATAGCTCAAAAAAACAAGGAGGCAGCCGACCAACGTGATCGGCTGTCTTTGTTCAACTAAGGGGCAGTATACTACCAAACTCTGTATCAATACATTATTGTTCATTTATCACTGAGTGGTAAAATTAACCCTAATTGGTTCGCATGACTTAGAGTTGGGTTTCATGAAGTTAACCAAAAGTAACTTAATATTCTCAGTTGCATTCGTATTGCCTATTTTGATCGTTTATTTTTTAATCTATGAATTGTCCATTGATGAAGGTCAATTCTGGCCCCAAGCTTCAATTTAAGAATATTCAAACTAAGAGAACCATGTATAAGATTATTATGTCACTTTAAAGGAAGACAAGTTTAAGCGCGTACATATATCTTTGAATGCGAACTAGCTTGGATTGTTACTAAAATAGAGATGAATAAAAATTAATAGCAATATAGTAGGAGTGTGTAATATGAATCTAAAAGAAAAGTTGATATTGATAAAAGCAAATGACTACCAAGCACCTTCCGATACATTCCAATTGATACAAGAGATGATGAATAACATCGGTTCTTTAGATGCCCAATTACGTGATGAGCTAATTTATACTACCTTATCCAATTGGATTCCCGGTAATGCTCTAACTGTAAACGAACTGGAACAACTCCTACCCGTTATTTTGGATAAAAACCATTTGCTTTTCAGGCTTGATGAAATAAATACAGACTCTGTCTTCACTAGATCTTTCTCTATGCTAGTTATACCGCTTCTCCTTATGAGGCATAGGGAATCACCATTTCTCTCAAGTGAGCATATTCATCAGATCAAAGAGAAAGTATTTTATAATATACATAAGGAGCGAGATTACCGTGGGTATGATGAAGAAAAAGGATGGGCTCATGCCATAGCTCATGCAGCAGATGCTTTGGACGATCTGGCCCAATGTTCCGAACTGGACAAAAAAGACCTCTTAACTATCCTCGATTTGGTTTATGAGAAGATGACCATATCAGATCGAGTTTACACCGATGGGGAAGATGAAAGAATGGTGAAATCCGTAATTAGTGTTTTAAATAGAAAAATACTTAGTCAGACCTATGTAGAGAAATGGATCCAAAGTTTTGGTGATGTGGAGAAAAATCCAGAATTTCTTCATGCCTTTAAGCAAAAAAATAATATAAAGAACTTCTTGAAAAGTTTATACTTTAGAATTAAATTTCACAAAGTAGATACCGAACTTTGTCCAACTATCGAGCATACATTATATAAAGTAGAACAAGTATACTATTCTTAGTTAAGAATAAAGTGAGGGGAACACCCCCTCACTTGTTCGTCTCATTTCAAGTGCAGTAAAAACAATAGCCCACAGAGAACACTTCATCTCCATATTTTTCACAGTTGATTTGATTGGTGGTTCAGATAAATCCCCATTGTTCAAGACATAAGTTATTCTGTCATCGAAGAACTCATTTTTTATAAGCGGCAATTATTAGACAATTGGGACGCATTATTTTAAATTTAAACGGAGCAGTTTGCTGTCAGCAACTGCTCCGTTTTACATTAAGCTATACCAGCTAATAGCTTGTCAAGATTACCAGTAAAGTGATTCTAAATCATGTGGTATAGTTAAAATGAGCATGCCAAATAACCCTCCAATTTCCGTTGTGTCTTGGAAGGTTATGCCAATAATAATCTTTTAAATTGGACGAAATTCCTTTTTGTTTTTCAAGATTGCATAGAGCCAATGGACGAGCTTATTTGCACATGCGATTAGAGCTACTTTATGTGGTTTTCCTTCTGCTCTCTTGCGATCATAGAACGCTTTGATTCGCATATTTCGGGAGCGTATAAGCCCACACTGGACAGCCATTACCAGTGCGTAACGCAACTGCCTAGAACCACGTTTCGTGATTCGATTTCGAGTTGCTGTAAATTTACCGGAAGCAAAGACACTTGGGTCAATGCCTGCAAAAGCCACTAACTTTTTAGGATGATCAAATCGGTCGACTTCTCCAATTTCAGATAAAATTGTTGCAGCAATTTTATGCCCAATACCGGGAATCGACTGAATTAATTCATACTCTTCAATTTCTTCAGCCAGAGCATCTATGTTCTGTTCCAGTTCAGCAAGATGCTCTTGGTACTGAAGAATAAGGGTAATAAGAACTTTCAAATTGATTAAGTGGCTTGCATACATGGTTTGCTGAAATGGGTTTTGCTTTGCCGCGTCTAGCAGTCGCTGAACCCGTTGGTCAATCCAGCCCTCTGAACGCCCCCGTTTCGAAGAAAGTAGTTCTTTCATCTTAGCTTTGAGTGTAATTTCATCCGTTTGCAAAACTGAATATGAGGTTGGAAATTTACTTAAA
>NZ_ASSB01000368.1:0-7929 GCF_000520755.1 Paenibacillus sp. 1-18 | reverse complement strand
GATCGTGTCGCGCAAATAATCGAATCCCGCCTCTTTGGCCGTAACATAGGTTATATCCGCGGCGTACGCTTCCCGTTTCTCGGACAAGCTCATGCCCGCTTGAACCGATTTTACCGTTAACCCGAGGAAACGATAGATCGGGCCCATCCACTCGGCATCTCGATTTGCCTAAATAATCGTTAAAAGTCAGCACATGAACGCCTTCACCGGTCAGCGCATTTAGATAAGCAGGCATAACAGCAGAGAGCGTTTTTCCTTCACCGGTATGCTGCTCGATCAAAAACCCCTCATGCAGAGCGATGCCAGCCATGATCTGGACATCGTAAGGCTGTAACCCGAGCTTTCTCTTCGCCGCCTCACAAACTAGCGCATAGGCATCGATAAGCAGCTCGTCCAAAGGCGCACCCGATTTTGCTTCCTTTTTCAGCCGGAGAGATTCCGCCTGCAACTGCTTTTCATCCCATGCTTCCAAATTCCGCTTCCTGACGAGCTCCACTTTGTCCCGATAGCCTTTCAGCTTAAGCCGGTTATCGCGGTCTTTCAATTCTCGCATCAACTTGACGGCTAAATTCATCGGAATTTGATCCCTCCTTCCTACTCGTCCTTTAACCGTCGTTGATACAAAACAACAGACACAATCGTTAATACAACCGTCCACGCCAAGATAATGAGGAGGGGTTTTAATAAATCTCCCGTCGTAAAGCCTGTATTGGGTATACCTAGCAAATGCACAAGTTGACTGCTTGGTGCGTAATCCAGCACTTTGAAGATCGGATAATCATCTACTAGAAACACTCCCCAAGGCGCCCCGGTAAATACGAATGTCACAGGAAGTATGGATAACGATGCATCCAGCAGCGTCCTGGAGAACAAGCCGCAGATCGTTCCGGCCGCGATGTATAGAATTATCGAAAGAATAACGGCCGCCGCAAAAGCCCATATATTGGCCGGCTTATATCCGAATATATACGTAGAAACGGCCAGAACGACAGCTGACATGACAAAGACCAGGCTGCTTTTACCGATTAAAACGTCCAGGGTCGTGGCCGGAGTCATCATTAATGATCTTAACGTGTTACGCTCCTTTTCTTCCGCAATCAAGCAGGCTTGTGCGAAACATGTCAGCAACACAAACGAAAGATTAAGAACGGTAGCGAAAGTTCCAGCCACGGATGCTAAGGGCAAAGACGAATCTATTCCTCGAATAAGAAGTGCGAGAACAATAGGAATAACCAACATAATAGAGACCGCATAATTGCGTGAAAACTCTTTGTAATCCTTCACAAATATCGCGCGCACACGTTTTAATGAGATACTCATAGTAACTCACTTCCTGTCATTTTAATGAAGATATCACCTAGACTTGGCTCTTTCGTTTCTAATCGATCAATTAACCCTCGTTTCATCCAATCGGCGATTTTATCGGCCGTCCCCTCATCGAGCGGGAGATCGTAGGTTTCCCCATTGATTAAGTCAACACAAACTACGTTTTCCCGATGCTGTTTTTTTAGTTCCTGGGGGGAGCCGATGGCTTGGATTTGCCCTTGATACAAAATCGCCACACGGTTACATAGCAATTCTGCCTCAGCCATATCATGCGTAGTTAAAAAAATCGTTGTCCCTTTCTCATTTAAATAGCGTAAGCCCTTATAAATATGTGCTGAGTTTACTGGATCTAAAGCCGAAGTAGGTTCATCCAAGAATAACAATTCCGGCTCATGGATCACCGCGCATGCCAACATGACACGCTGACGCATCCCTTTCGATAAGCGGTGGACTTTCTTTTTGCGCTCTCCGCTTAAGTTTACAAACTGCAGCACCTTATCGATCGAAGATTTAGGAAGATCATATAACTTACGATACAGCTCCAGATTTTCCTCAATCGTTAATCTCTCATATAGACCGCTGTTATCCGTCAAAATGCCAAAGCGCATCTTCTGCGCAGACTGATGCATCATCTCCGCCGGCTGGTTAAATACTCTTGCCTGTCCGCTTGTCGGATTTAATTGCGCCGTTAAAATCTTAATTAATGTCGTTTTTCCCGAACCACTCGGACCCAGAAAACCAAAAACTTCCCCTTTCGGAATGGAAAAGGACACGTCCGACAACGCATCCTTATTTCCAAACCGCTTTCGAATATGTTCTACTTGGATCACATCCATGAACACCACTTCCTTAGCGTTGATGCCTTAAGCATATAAAGATTGCTTGCTTCGAGCCATCAAAACCCGCCGAAATGTAGCTATTGTCGCCTGAATGGTACCATGGAATGCTTGATTGGTTTGATATTGCCCCGGAAATTAAATGTTAAGAAGTGCTTTTAATTCATGCAATTTTGAACGGGATAACGGAACCACGGAATCTTTACCTGTATTTAATCGCAAGCTGTAGCTATTCTTCGTCCATGTAATAATCTCTCTTACTTTTTGCAAGTTAACGATGTAGGATCGATGACACCTAAAAAATCCGAAATTTATCAATCTCTGCTCGAGCTCGGTTAGCGTCAAAGCACAGACAAAATTTTCTCCACCCACATGAACTAGGATCGAACCATCCATACTTTCTATGTAATCGACTTCAGGCGGATCAAATAAAATCGCTTTGTCATTTCTTTTCGTATAAATCTTCTGCAAGGTGATATTGGCCCGATCTTGTTCCGGCACTTCCTGCTTATCCTCTTCCGAGTCCCGAATATCCAGTGGGTGAAATCCGAATTCGTTCAATCGATAAATGGCATCGCAGGAAATCATGGCATCCTCTAAATTCGAAGTTAAAATTAAAATCTGCTTCTCTTTCGAAAGATCATCCAAAATCCGTTTAAAATGATGACGATCTTCTTCTTCCAAGAAAAAATAGGGTTCCTCCAATACAAGGGTAGGATGATGCGCAAAAAAGGCACGCAGCAAGGTCACATACATCCTTTTCGATGAGCTTAGATTTTTGATTCTTATCTTCCGTTCTTCCTCTAACGCAAAATAATCCATTAACAGAGCGACACGCTCATTCCTCTCCGTTACTTTGATTAAAAAAGTGATCAGCTCTTCCACCGTTAAACGCATATACTCGTTTTGTTGAGCTCGAAATAAATAATATTGGGAATGATCCTCTAATTGATTCATTAAAAGCTGCTTTCGCTTCAAGTCCGTTATAATACCAATCGATTGGTTCGATGTCATATTTAATTCGATCCTCGGTAGAAATAATTCCCCATCATAATACATTGGTTGAAATTGCATGCCGTCCTCCTGGTCAGTGCCCCTATAGGATATATAACAATTATAATGTAGGGATACTTTTTTTGTCAGTTTCTATTGAAAAATATAACGGCATGTCTTCTCTAAGCCATATCAGTATATTTTGACCATAGAATAGATATCAACGTTGAATAAAATCGCCTGCACACATATATTCAAACCCATGCCCCGCAAGGAAAGCCGCAAAAAAATTTGCCCTTATTTATGGTAAGGTTCCCCCCGATTAATCTTCACCGCCCGGTAAATCTGCTCTACCAGCACTAGTCGCATCAACTGATGCGGCAAGGTCATCCTTCCGAAGCTCAGCTTCTGCTGGGCGCGGCGGAGGACCTCGTCAGAGAGACCATGACTACCGCCAATGACGAAGACAACATGGCTTGTACCGTAGGTGCCGAGCTTGTCCAATTCCTCTGCGAGTTCTTCTGAACTCCACAGTTTGCCGTCGATGGCGAGTACAATGACACGTGCTTCATTTTTCACATGAGCAAGAATGCGCTCTCCCTCTCGTTCCTTGACCTGTCGGACTTCCGCCTCGCTCAGTGTGTCAGGAGCCTTTTCATCGGCTACTTCGATCATTTGGAACTTGATATATGGCCCTAGCCGTTTACAATATTCCTGAATGCCCATGACCAAATACTTCTCTTTTAACTTCCCCACACCTATAAGCTGAATAAACAAATTCCATACCCCTATCTATGTCGAATGATAATGTAAAATCGCATTTACGATCCCTAACTTAAAAACTTACCTGTAACATAGTTATTTTAGCACCTGAAACGTCTCTTACCTATCTATTTCCTCTCCACTACGAGCCTATCCCCTGTTCAGATCATGGCGGATCATTCATTTACGCTCTTCACAAAGAAATACAGTCAGTTCCGTATTCATCAAGACACTGCATTAGCATCTCTCGATATTCGCTGATTTGCTCCGCTGTCGCTGACTCCCGTAATGATTCAAACAATGCTGTACATTTCTTGAAATTACGGTCATTTCCTGACTGATCAGCTAGTTGCATCGCCCGCACAGCAAGTCCCACTGCATCCTGTAATCTGCCGTACTTCCGATAGTACAAAGCCAAATGATAGCGGTAGCTATAGTAATAAGACACGTTCTCTGCGTCTTCATAACTCTCGAATTCATCAATCTGCTCTGCAAACGTATGTAAGATATCTGCTACATCCAAATGATACAAAAGCGCTGCCTGTAATATGGTATTGAGCCCCGGTAATATTTCCTCTCGGTTATCCTGCAAAAAGGCTACATATTCCTCGATCAGCTGTATATTTCCAGACAAAATATCTACTGCATATAAATTAGTTTTGGCTAAAAACCTGAATTCCTCGACAACCTGAATATCTTCTCCCTTTAGATCCTCCATCCATCCAAGCTCAACATACTTAAAGATGCACTCCCTTGCCTGCTCATATGCACCCTGGTTCTGGTGAGCCATTCCACACATCAGGTGACTGAATCCAAAATAATATACCAACGGACGTTCTAAATTGACATGCGGGATGGGTAATTTCATTGCTTTATGATACTGCCGTTCTTCATAGATACGCTGTACACATTGGTACAAAATATCCGCCGTCTCCATTACCTTTTTCCAATTTTCAAAAGCCGCAGCCATCTCCAACATTTCAACAATGATGTCCGGTTTGAGTGATTTTAGGATAGAAGTTCTCAAGAATAGGTCCTCCTTGTTTTTCCATTTACATCCAATTGTATAGAAAGAGGAAAAGGAGGTCAATATAAAAAGTACTTAAAAGTACAGTTTTATATGTATTTATTTTGCACAAGATGGTCTGTAACGATATTCTCTCCTCTTCTAACCTTAAGTGGAGGTGATTACATGAGTTTACCAGAAAGTGTCGGAAACCGAATACGAGAACTAAGAAAAGCTAAAGGATGGACACAGGAACAACTAGCAGAAGCAGCAGGACTTCATTACAGTTATATTGGCGGAGTAGAACGTGGAGATCGAAATATTTCATTGGAGACGTTGGAAAAAATAATTTTAGCGTTAAAGGTTCCACCCTTTGAACTTTTTCAATTCGATGAACAAACCAATCGAAAACTAATCATAAATGAACTTATGTTACTCATAAATTCAAGAGAAACAACTGAGCTCGAAATTCTCACTACTATAACAAAGAATATTGTTAGCTTAATTGAGTTACAACATAAAATTAATTGAACTATTTTCTTATGATCTTTAAGCAATTTATTATAAAAAATCCGGTGATTAATCACTATGAATAGAGGCCAGCATGAATACAGCAATTAGAATTTATAAGAGTATAGGGGCACTTTCAAAAATTGATGCCCAGAATTCTGAAATAACAAAATTATTTATTGAACTCCATAGGCATTGTCAAAATATTTTAACTGCTTCAACTAAAATAAGTTTAATATCTAAGATTCCCGGTAAACAATACTTTGTATTTCATAATGGAACTAAAAATTCTAGAGCAGTAAATGAAGATTTATTTATTAATGATGTGCAGTTAGTGGAGAATACATTAGCACACCTAATTAATAATCAATTAAATAGTACTACTCCAGATGATATAACTAAGGCACTATACACAATGGCTATAAGTTTTTGTGCTGTTATTGACTTAGGGAAAAGCGGAGACCAGAAAACCCCAGGCACTTTTTTTGAATATTTCTCAAGTCATTGGTTCGCAAAAACTCTTCGAGTACATCCCCAAACCTCAATTCAAGTTTTAAATTTGGACAGAGACACTTCTCTACCTACTGATTATATTTATGATCTTGGCGATAATCGTCCTAAAATTCACTTACCAGTCAAAACATCAACTCGGGAAAGAGTCATACAGGTATGGGCACATCAGCGTGTACTTGATGGTGTATACGGGACAGGAAGATTCCTAGGTATGCTAGTTTGCTTATCAGAAACCAAAACCGATCAAAAGAAATTAGAAGTAACCGATATATGTTTGCCTGAACAATGGCGTGCATATCAATTATTTATAGCACAAATGTATCGTATATACTATTTAGACGCACCTACTAAATACTTAGCACTTAATAATGTATTTCCCCCAATCAATGTTAGACCTTTGGGAGAATATTTTTACGAAGTTAATAGTTTATTCGATAATGTTAGTAATTATTCATAAATAAAGGGGATGCTCAATTTCGAGCACCCCCTTTATTTAGATTATCTTACAAGACTGGCGTTTGCCTCAGAGTGGCCTATTAAAATCTCATTCTCATATTCAATATCTAATGAACGTATGATTTCATCTCCAATCGCCTTGGATAACAACGGTGGAACTGCATTCCCAATTTGATGCCTTACTTCATGTTTATTTCCAAAAAAACGGTAATCTATAGGAAATCCCTGTAAGAGCGCTGCTTCCCTTGGTGTAAGAGGACGATTTTGTAAAGGATGCCCATATCTACCACGTGTATAACTATCAAAGCCACCTGTTATGGTTGGAGCTTGGCCATCCCATCTTAAACGCCCGTATACATCTGGCCATCCACCTTTTGATGTGTCAGCTTTTTTATGACAATCCAATCTGTATTCCATAGGGATATCTCTCCAACCACCACCTTGCTTAACGTATGAAAATCTCTTTATATTCATAGCAGAGACATTAGCTCTCTGATGATTAGCTAATTCTGGATGCTCAATTCTATGATCCTCTGGTGGCTCTGGTAAATTTCCAAGAACTTTACCCACTGTGTTCCATACACTAACAGTTGGGGCAGGTATTATAAAAGGAGCTTTGATTTTAGAATGTTTCCCTACAATGATAAATCTTTCTCTAGTCTGTGCAAGTCCATAGTCTGCCGAGTTGTAAATATTGGGAAATAACGTGTATTCATTAAGCTCTTCCTTAAGAGCGTCTATAAAATAAGTCCCTCTCTTTTGGCCTAACATAGCAACATTTTCAAGCATAAAAAATTTAGGTTGGAGCTCTTTTACTAACCGAACAAATTCTAAGACTAATTTATTCCTTTCGTCATCCCCTAAATGAGCTCCTCTTTTTTGTTTAGAGAACCCTTGACATGGAGGACCTCCTGCAAATAAATCAAGCTCACCCTTGTTTAAACCAACATACTCTAATAAATACTCTCCAGATAGCTTTGTGGCATCAGCAACAAAACATCTATCGGATAGATTTTTTTGATAAGTTAAAACCGCTGGCTCATTGAGATCAAATGCAGCTCCTATTTGGAAGCCCGCATCATGTAACCCCAGCCCAAGACCACCTGCACCACAAAAAGACTCGACGCTGACGTAATCCCTTCTCATGAATGGTATCCTCCATATAATATAGAATGCATCAATTACTAAGTTTGTAATTGGCCAATTAAACTAATTGAATGAAAATTATTATATCAAAGACTACAAGAAAATGAAACATGCGTTCTGTTCAAGAATAGTATTGCAAAGAAATAAAAACCTGCAAAATGTATTGCCAAAAGTGAACATTCTCTTGCGTTAAAGACCCCCACTAATAAAAAATTGCCAAGTCCTCATCCAATGTACGTTTTCTTTATACTTGGTCCAGTTTATATCAGATAAGAAGCATGGAGGCGGAAGAAGAAATGTTTTAAAAACAGTCGAACTAACGGAGAAAAAGAGCACCTTTAGGTGCTCTCAGATTGTCGAGAAACCCTGTCTTTGGAGACG
>NZ_ASSB01000367.1:0-2396 GCF_000520755.1 Paenibacillus sp. 1-18 | reverse complement strand
AAATTTCCAGCTTCGTATCATAGAACATTAATCTGTCCCTACCTTGATTTTAGGCAGAGGAAGAGCCAATCGAATACTTGTCGGAATGCCTGTTTCATAAGTGGCTGAGCGCTCTCCCTCCTGTTTATTTGTTAGGCCAACCGAATCCCTATTTTTTTAAAGATACACGGCATAATCGACCATAACATGATCGTATTCCACAGGCAGTGTTGCCACATTGCAATAGCCTAGAATATTACCCTTGGTTTTATTTAAGTAGTGAAGCAAGATATCATCCTTGGATATGTCTGTTAGCTCCATGCCTAATAATCGTTTCAGCAATATCAATGAATCATTCATGTGCTGGCTCCTGTTCCTCCTTTATCTGTTGCCTTCTCGGTACGTTTCATATTCTTGACAGTTTGAGCTTTCGTTTGGGCTACTTCTTGCTCAGTCTTATCTTGTTGTGGTTCCTTCACTTGCTCATATTGCCCACTATTCTGTAAACGCAGCACCAACTCCTGATCCGTGACTTCCCATGTGCAGCCTGTTTCTTGATTCAAAAACCACATCTTATCACCCTCCAAAAAATAAAAATAGGGTATCCAAAACAGATACCCTGAACGTGTTTCTTCTATCATATCATCACTTTCAATTAAGACTTATTGACCGTGAGTACAGCAGAGCTTCCGGCTTGATACATTTAGCACCGAATACCTGCAACCCTTTCACTGCATCTGAAAATTGTTTCTCTGGTCTGAAGGCTTCCACCGAATCTACTTGGTCTGCAAACGAAATGGCACTCTTATGACTAGCGATGATTTTATACTTGGCTCCTGCGGTATTTGGCACATTGTTGGATTTATAAACGGTCATACCATCAATATCTCCCACATAGCCTGTGCGGATGATATTTGGGTCTTTGGTGAAACGAGCATCCTTTAAAAGCAAGCCATAGTACCATGCAGGAACTACCACAAAACGCTCGCTTTCCGGTACATTGTTCTCATCCAATAGTACGCCTAAATCAATTAGTAAATCATACGCCGTTGAAGAAGTTGGAACTAGAGGCGGTTGTATCATTGCCGTTGTTTTTTTTCGAACTATCGTTCTCCGGTACAATGACTTAAATGATATCAGAGCAAGATGCTGCCAACGACACTTATTTCAAAATAGGTAGACTCGCCTCTACCGGAAATGATCTACACACTCATGCAGAAAGGCGTTTAACGTGCGTGGCTCTCTGCCGAGCAAGCGCTTCACAGTGACATTAGGACTTTCAGGTACCAGTTTAGACATGGTTTGAATTTCCACAACGTGGTTTGCGAGCCAAGGAGGCATATGCCCATGCTCGATTAGATTACGGAGTAGTACTTGAGGCTCCATGTTGATGTAGCTTATCGGCCGATTAAGCAGAGCTGATAGTTGACTCGCAATCTGTGGATAGCTAAAGATCTCCGAACCGGTAAGCGTATATATTTGGCCTGACACCTCGCGGTTGGTCAGAACTTCTGCGGCGACATCTGCGATATCACGACAGTCAATGAAGTTACAGGCTGAATCGCCCATGGCGCCGAAGAAAACATTCTGGGTTGTGATCGTTGATGCAAGGCGCAATAAGTTTTGCATGAACGCATAAGGGCGCAGCACGGTGTGGGTGAGACCCGATTCGCTCAGCGTTTTCTCGATTTCTTGATGCCATCCGGCCACTGCCACTGGAGATCTTTTCTCATAGGCAGGACTGGATATTTTTACGATGTGTCTGATTCCGGCTTCGACGGCAATCTGAATGATCGAAGTTTCCAATTCGACTTGTATTGGACTGTTGGACATGGATAGGAAGAGTTGGCTAGCTCCTGCAAACGCGCGCCGTAGCGATTCAAGATCGGAAGCATCAGCCGAAGCTACCTCGATAGTCAACCGGCCTTTTTCTCCAATCTGATCACGCAACTTCTCAGGCTCTCTGCTCAGCGCTCTGGCGGGTACGCCAAGATCAATCAAACGTTCTAAAAGCATACTGCCTATCGTACCTGTTGCTCCAATAATAACTATCATTTTATCTTCTCCTTTTGGATGAAAAATTTGTTGTGACGGCAAGACGCCACCGCCATGTCACTATCGTGCTTGCTATGAATCCAGACAACGGGAAGTCGATCCAGACACGACTGACCCAGGCCAAGTGATTGCTCGGAATCATAATTTCTAGTAAACCAGATGTCGCCCATGCGGCGAATAGCCCAAATGTTGCTCCCATCAACGCGAGCATCCCAACCACAACCAAGTGAGGTGCGCCGATGATCCACCGTCGGTTATGTACTCCTCTGCCGCGCAGCCAAAGGCCGAGCATCAAAGCCAAGAAAGCCGAGGCTCCACCAATGGTGGTCAAGGCCCCTATTTGAAGCCCCTTGTCGGCAGTG
>NZ_ASSB01000366.1:0-383 GCF_000520755.1 Paenibacillus sp. 1-18 | reverse complement strand
ATATTCGTCGATCAGCTCGATTTTACCGTCCCGGACGATGTAATCGACGTCTTTTTTCAATAACGATTCCGCATGCAGCGCGCAATTTAACGACATTAACAAATGACTATTATGGCTTTCGTACAAATTGCCGCATCCCAGCAGCGATTCCGCTTTCGCAGAGCCCGCTTCATTCAAATAAACATTCCGCTGGAACTCGTCGAAGTCGTAATGCACATCTTGCTTAAGCCGCCTGGCCACTTCTGCAAAACGAATGCCGTTGCTCTCGGAAGAGCCCGGCTCGCCGGCGATGACCAGCGGCACCCGTGCTTCGTCGAGAAGCAGCGAATCCGCTTCGTCGACGATGACGTCATGGAAAGGACGATGTACGGTATCGGCTTCGT
>NZ_ASSB01000365.1:0-22119 GCF_000520755.1 Paenibacillus sp. 1-18 | reverse complement strand
GAGCTGATTCGGACGGCACTGGAGCGAGCGGGGGTACATGCCCGGACGGTCAGCTATATTGAAGCCCATGGGACAGGCACGGAGCTGGGGGATCCGATTGAAGTGACAGGTCTGACGCAGGCATTCAGGAAGGATACGACGGACACGGGATTCTGCGCCATTGGGTCCGTGAAGTCTAACATCGGACATCTGGAGGCGGCGGCGGGCATCGCAGGGATTGGGAAAATTGTCCTGCAGATGAAAAACCGGACGCTGGTACCCAGCCTGCATGCACAGGAATTGAATCCGAACATCCATTTCGGTCAGACGCCGTTCGTGGTGCAGCAGGAGTTGGGAGAATGGAGACGGCCGGTGGTTGAGATTGGTGGAGAGACGCGGGAATACCCGAGGATTGCCGGGATTTCATCGTTTGGAGCGGGAGGATCGAATGCGCATGTCATCATCGAAGAATACATTTCAGAAGAGTACGTTCCAGAAGAGAAGGGGGCGATAAGCGTTACGGTCCAAAAGCCAGCGATCATCGTATTGTCGGCCAAAAATGAAGAACGGCTGAAAAAGCAAGCAGAGCGATTGCTCACCGTCATCGGGGAAGGACAGCTAGGCGAAAGTAGTCTGGCCGATATGGCCTACACGCTCCAAGTGGGACGCGAAGCGATGGAAGAGCGGCTTGCCGTGATTGCAGGGTCCATGCAGGAGCTGGTGGACAAGCTGGAAGGATTCCTGGAAGGCCGGGACGGTATCCCCGAGCTGTACCGGGGCCAGGTCAAACGGAATAAGGAGGCGCTGACGGCGCTGGTAGAAGATGAAGACATGGATAAGATGATCGCTGCCTGGATAGGGAAAAGGAAGTATTCGAAGGTTGTCGATCTCTGGGTCAAGGGACTGGCGATGGACTGGAACCAGCTTTATGGAGATGCCAAGCCGCGGCGAATCAGCCTGCCAGCCTATCCTTTTGCGAGGGAGCGGTACTGGATCACGGATATTATAAGCCCATCTGTAGACAGAGTCTCTTCTGTAGACGGTGTCTCTATGGACGCTCAGGAAAAGGCAGTTTCCGTCCAATCTCATGTGATGCAGCCCGAAATCCCAATACAATCCGGTTTTTTGAATTGTTCTGAAAAGCCAAACGGAATATCCTTACGGAATTTGTCGGACCGTCAGCCGCACCTAAGCAAGTCTGCCAACCAGGAGGGGACAACGATCATGTTAACTTCACTGGAGGAGACATTGCACACATTAAAGGATGAGAAGAAGACGGAAGCGCTGGCGTCTATTTCCCCTGCGATATCGGCGGAAATATTGCAGGAGGAGCTGACAACAAGCCTGGCGCAGGCTTTATATATAGATCGGAGCGAGATTGATTCGGATAAGAACTTTGTTGATTTTGGATTGGATTCCATTATAGGCGTAGAGTGGGTTCGAAGCATTAACAAGCATTACAAGACATCCATCACAGCGACAAAAGTCTACGATTATCCAACCATCCGGGATTTTAGCAAATTTGTAGAGAAGGAATTGGGCGGCAGTTTGAGCAAATCTATTGCGTCCTTCTCGGCCGTGTCTACTCTGGATCATTCTCCCGCAGAGCTTTCACTGCCATCCGTTGCATTGGAGCCGGAGAAATCGGCAGAGGCTTCCATTCAGGTGAATTTGATGCCGATATCAATTGAAAAGCAGGCGCAGGCCAGCATGGCTGAGTGCAGCGCCTCGGCAGAGCTTTTGCAGGAAGAGCTGACGGCCAGTCTGGCAGAAGCTTTGTATATGGAACGGAGCGAGATTGAGGCGGATAAAAACTTTATAGATATCGGCCTGGATTCCATAATAGGCGTAGAATGGGTTCGAAACATGAATAAACGATATGGCACATCCGTAGTAGCGACCAAGGTCTACGACTATCCGACCATTCTCCAATTCGCTGCATTTTTGGCACAAGAAATCAATAAGCAAGAAGGGAGCTTCAATCAACGGCCCTTAAACACCTTAAACCCAGTCCCCGACACGAGTAAGCCTAAGGCAGAAGTCCATTCGTCGGGGCCCGGCACGATGCAATGCTCTCCGAGGCTATCACCTAAAGAGGCTTCCGAGCCATTCCACCTGGTAAAGGCAGCAGAGGATTCATCGCCTATGCCTTCGGAAAATAAAGACGCAATTGCAATTGTCGGGATTTCGGGAAGATATCCTGGTGCGGAAGATGTACAGCAATATTGGAATAATCTCGCTCAAGGCAAAAATTCCATTATTGAAATCCCGAAGGACCGCTGGAATGTAGACGCGTATTATGATCCTCGTCCGGCGCAAGAGGGTAAAATCAATTGCAAATGGCTGGGTGCTTTAGAGGATATGGAATATTTTGATCCGTTATTTTTTAATATTTCTCCTACCGAGGCGGAAGGAATGGACCCCCAGCAGCGCATCTTCATGCAGGAAGCCTATAAGGCAGTTGAGGATGCAGGCTATAGTGGCTCGCAGTTGGGAAATAAAAAATGCGGGGTTTACCTTGGAATTTTAAATAATGAATATAGTATGTTGCGGTACAAGCATCAAGCGCAGTTCACCAATACTACCGGGAACAGCAACGCTATTGCAGCGGCTCGTATCTCTTATTTTCTTAATCTGAAAGGTCCGGCCATATCCGTGGATACGGCGTGCTCCTCATCCCTGGTGGCAACCCATCTGGCTTGCCAGGCTTTATCTAATGGAGAAATTGAAATGGCGTTGGTTGGCGGGGTGTCGTTATATTTGACTCCTGAATCGTATATAGGCATGTCTGCATCTGGAATGTTGTCGCCGGATGGCCGGTGTAAAACGTTTGACAATAGCGCCAACGGCTTTGTTCCGGGGGAAGGAGTAGGGGCGCTGGTTCTGAAGCGGCTGAAGGATGCTGAAGCTGATCGGGATCATATATACGGGGTTATTATCGGGTCCGGAATCAATCAAGATGGAAAAACCAACGGGATTACCGCTCCAAGCACAAACAGCCAAATTGAGCTGGAGCGGGAAATATACAACAAATATCAGATTGAGCCCGATAGCATTAGCTATGTTGAAATGCATGGGACAGGCACCAAGCTGGGCGATCCTATTGAATTGGAAGCTTTATCAACCGCTTTTAAAGAAAGAACCGATGAGAAGAACTACTGTGCCATAGGTTCGGTAAAAAGCAATATCGGGCATACTTCGGCAGCAGCAGGCATAGCCAGCGTGCAAAAAGTGTTGCTGTGCATGAAGCATAGAAAACTGGTACCGACAATGAATTTCAAGAACCCGAATGAGCATTTTGATTTTGATGATTCTCCTTTTTATGTCAATACAGAATTGAACGCCTGGGAACCTTCCCACGGGAACAAAAGGCGTGCCGCTGTGAGCTCTTTCGGATTTAGCGGTACGAACGCCCATCTTGTTATTGAAGAATATTGTCGCGAGATTGGCACAACGGCATCTCCAACAGCCGCTGATATCCATCATCCCGTTCTCTTCGTATTGTCTGCCAAAGGTGAAAAGCAACTAATAACGTACGCCGAAAAAATGAGGAGTTTTATTGCATCCCAGGAAAATCTTAATCTCGCGGATCTGGGGTATACGCTGCAAGTGAGCCGCGAGCCGATGGATTACCGCCTGGCTTTTGTAGCAGATTCAAAAGAGGCTTTGCTAACAGCACTGGAAGGATTCGTTCATCATAATCTGCCTGCTGGCGTCCTAACGGCTCAGGTGAAAAAGAGCAAAGACGGGATCGTGATCTTTGAGGCGGATGAAGATGCCCAATCGTTGCTTGAAACCTGGATCAAGAAGAGAAAACTGAAAAAAATAGCGGAGTTGTGGGTAAAGGGGCTAACAATTGACTGGAACAAGCTGTATGGGGACATCAAGCCTTGCCGGATCAGTCTACCGACCTATCCTTTTGCGAGAGAACGCTGCTGGGCGCCTGAGCTTGACAGCAAGGCAGGCAAAGGCATAACTCCTGTCATGGCTGCTTCGCTCCATCCTTTACTGCATCAAAACACCTCCGATTTCTCGGAACAGCGGTTCAGTTCGACTTTTATAGGCCAGGAGTTTTTCCTGGAGGATCATGTGGTGAATGGGCGCAAGGTTCTGTCCGGGGCTGCTTGCCTTGAAATGGCCCGGGCGGCAGTGGAGCAGGCAACAGGAGCAGGTGAGGGCGGGCCGACCGGAATTTGCCTTAAAAACGTGGTTTGGGCACGGCCTATTGTTGTAGAGGATGGACCGGTACAGCTCCACATCGGGCTTTTCCTGGATGATCATCAGGAGATTTCCTATGAGATTTATGGGAAGAGCGAAGAAGCTGATGCAGGGATTGTGATATATAGCTACGGCAGTGCTGCCCGAACACCAGTCGCGGAGGTTCCTGCCCTGAATATTAAAGACTTGCAGACTGCATGCAGCCGAAGCTTCCATCCCGCAGAATTGTATAGAATTTTTAGAGATATGGGGATAGATTACGGTCCCGGGCATCAGGGAATTGAGATGGTGTATGCAGGAGAGGGCCTAGTCGTGGCAAAGCTATGCTTGCCATCCTCCGTTTCTGACAACCAAAGCAAATTTGTCCTGCATCCAGGTATGATAGATTCGGCCTTGCAGGCATCCATAGGTTTGACGCTGGGTTCTGGTGAGATCAGACCTTCTTTGCCCTATGCCATTCAAGAAGTTGAGATTATAAAAAATTGCAGTTCCATTATGTGGGCGCTGATTCGCTACCAAGCAGACAGTAAAGCTGGAGATAAGGCACAGAAGCTGGATATTGACCTGAGCGACGAAACCGGAGCCATCTGTGTCAGGATAAAAGGATATTCATCAACAATTCTGAATATGGACTCAATTTCCTCGGACGCACAGTCCAATTCCAGTACCTTGATGCTTGAACCCGTGTGGAAAGAGCAAGGAATTGCCATCGAGGCTGAAATGCCTGTATATGATCGCCATGTCGTGATACTCTGCGAGCCGTCCGGGATATCCCGTGAACAAGTTGAAGCTCGGATAGATGGCGTGCAATGCATGATAATGCAACCTGATCGGAACGGAATCGGGGAACAGTTCCAGTGGTGCGCCGTCCAGGTGTTTGAGGAGATTCAAAGGATTTTCAGAGATAAACCCAATGGCAAGGTGCTGATCCAGATCGCCATGAGCGGTCAGGGGGAGCGGCAGCTTTTTTCGGGAATTTCTGGTCTTTTAAAAACGGCCCGGCTTGAGCATCCAAAACTGGTAGGGCAGTTGATAGAGCTGGGGCAGGATGAGGACTGGGGAGCAATCACAGACATTTTAAAAGAAAACAGTCGTAGTCCCGAGGATATCCAGATCCGGTACGGGAAAGACAAACGGTGGGTTTCCTCGTGGAAGGAAATTCAGATCTCTCAGGAAGCAGCGGGTATCCCGTGGAAGGACGGCGGAGTGTACCTGATTACCGGTGGTGTCGGTGGCTTGGGACTCATTTTTGCCAGAGAAATATTGAATAAAGTTCATAAAGCCGTTTTGATTTTAACGGGTCGTTCTATGCTGGATGAGGGCAAGCGGGCTGAGATAAAGAAATTGGAGGCATTAGGGGCACGAATAATATACAGGCAAGTCGATGTGGCTCGGGAGCAAGCGGTGGCCGATTTAATCCAGGAAATTCAGGAGGAATTCGGAAGCATCAATGGCATCATTCACAGTGCAGGAGTCATTCGCGACAACCGTATACTCAAAAAAAATAGTGAGGAAATGCTGGAGGTTCTTGCTCCCAAAGTGTTAGGTGTAGTGAATCTGGATGAAGCAAGTAAGAACCTGCCGCTTGACTTCTTCGTTCTATTTTCGTCTGTAGCCGGAGGATTAGGCAATCAGGGACAGGCAGACTATTCTGCCGCTAATGCGTTTATGGATGCTTATGCCGGGTACCGGAACGCTTTGATCGCATCGAAGCAGCGCCAGGGTCCAACGCTATCCATCAATTGGCCGCTATGGAAAGAGGGCGGGATGCGTATTGATGAGGAAACGGAGAAGCTGGTGAGGCAGCGCACAGGCATGAGCGGCATGTCAACCTCTTCCGGCATTCAGGCCTTGTATCGTGGCATGATCGCGGGCGTTGATCAGGTTTTGGTGATGGAAGGCAATCTCGCAAAAATGAAGAAAATAGCAGGATTAATAACGACTCCAGAGACCAGGCAGCCTGAAAAGGCGGCAGGAGTTTCAGCAGCTTCCCCTGAAAGCAATGCCGTACCGGATTTGCTGGACAAGGTGCAGGCCGCCATGATTCAGGCGGTGTCAAAATTGCTGAAAGTCAAACTTGAAGATATTGATGCACATGTAGAACTGAGTGAGTATGGCTTCGATTCCATCCTGCTCACGCAATTTACCAACACCATCAATCACTTATACCGGCTTGAGCTGACGCCCGACATATTCTTTGAATATACCACGATTCATGACTTCACCAGATATTTGGTGGACGAATATAATACCGTGCTTGGCGAGCAGTTTGCCGTGCATGCCCGGACTGAGCCTGCTGTACAGGCCATGGAGGATGATAGGGAAGAATACAACCGCGGTAGACGGCAGGGTTCCCGATTTGCAAGCAGGAATGTGTTGTCCATGCCGCAACAGACTCAGGCTGTTCCTGAACCTATTGCCATCGTGGGAATGAGCGGGATATTCCCCATGGCCCGGGATGTAGATGAGTTTTGGAAAAATCTTGAGGAAGGTAGGGACTGTATCACTGAAATACCTGAAGATCGCTGGGATTGGAAGGCCTATTACGGTGATCCTGAGCAAGAGGTCAATAAAACCAATATCAAGTGGGGCGGATTTATTGACGGGATTTATGAGTTTGACTCTCTATTCTTTGGAATTTCTCCGCGGGAAGCCGCACTCATGGACCCGCAGCAGCGCCTGTTGATGACCTATATCTGGAAGGCGATTGAAGATGCAGGCATTCAGGCAGGGAGTCTGTCGGGAACCCGCACAGGAATCTTTGTAGGCACCGCGAACAGCGGCTACAGCGGTATGATTTATCAGGGGAACGTGGGTGTTGAGGCGTATTCCTCCAGCGGTATGGCACCGTCGGTAGGGCCTAATCGCATGAGCTATTTCCTCAATATTCATGGTCCGAGCGAACCTGTCGAAACGGCTTGCTCCAGTTCACTGGTGGCCATTCACCGGGCAGTAAGGGCTATAGAGGATGGAAGCTGCGAGATGGCAATTGCGGGCGGTGTCAATGTGATGATCACACCTGAGCTTCATATCAGCTTCAATAAAGCAGGGATGCTGTGTGAGGATGGTCGATGCAAAACCTTTTCTAATAAGGCCAATGGCTACGTGCGTGGTGAAGGGGCCGGTATGCTTTTCCTGAAAAAGCTGAAGGATGCGGAGAAGGCTGGAGATCATATTTATGGGGTAATCCGGGGGACTGCCGTCAATCACGGAGGCCGGGCGAATTCCCTGACAGCGCCCAATCCGAGGGCTCAGGCGGATTTGTTGGTAAATGCATATACAAAGGCCGATATCGACCCAAGGACGGTCTCTTACATTGAAGCCCACGGAACAGGCACGGAGCTGGGTGATCCGATTGAAATCAACGGGCTGAAAGCAGCCTTCAAAGAGCTTTATGAGAATACAGAGGGACCCGGGATCACAGAATCCCATTGCGGATTGGGCTCGGTGAAAACCAACATCGGACATCTGGAACTGGCTTCTGGAATCGCGGGCGTCATAAAGGTACTGCTTCAGTTAAAGCATAAAAAGCTGGTCAAAAGCCTTCATTGCGATGTCATTAATCCCTATATAAAACTGGAAGGCAGTCCGTTCTATATCGTCCAGGAGGCGCGTGAGTGGAAGCCGCAGCGGGATACTCAAGGGGAAAATATTCCCCGGAGAGCGGGTGTCAGCTCCTTTGGATTCGGGGGTGCCAACGCCCATTTGATAATCGAAGAATATATTCCTGGAAAGCTGGAGCAACATTCAGTTACCTTTACTGCCCAAAAACCGGCTATTGTGGTGCTGTCAGCCAAGAGTGAAGCACAACTGCAGAAACAGGCACATCAATTGCTGGCTGCAATCGGGGAGCGTCAGTTCACAGACAGCAGTCTGGGAGATATAGCGTATACCCTTCAGACGGGACGCGAAGCGATGGAGGAACGCTTGGCTTGCATTACAGGCTCTCTCAGAGAGCTTGAAGAGAAATTGAAGGGATTTGTGGAAGGCCGGGAAGGTATCGACGGCTTATACGTGGGGCAGGCCAAACGCCATAGAGAAGAAAATAGAGCCCGGGAAGATGGAGAGGGTGCGGGCAAGACGATGGATGCTCTGGTTAGTGAAGGCAGCTATGGCAAAATCGCAGACCTTTGGGTAAAAGGGGCAGCTTTTGACTGGGACTTGTTGTACGGAGAGGCTAAACCGAACCGTATCAGTCTGCCAACCTACCCCTTTGCCAGAGAACGATATTGTATGACCGGTATCCATAACCGGACAGGAGCAAACAATGCGCTACTGAAACGGGAGGCGGCAGTCGCCATTCACCCCTTGCTCCAGCGAAATACGTCCGATATTGATGGACTGCAGTTCAGCTCCACTTTTACGGGGGAAGAATTTTTCCTGTCTGACCATGTGATAAGGGGACAGAAGCTCTTGCCCGGAGTGGCCTACCTTGAAATGGCGCGGGCTGCAGTGGAACAGGTCGCAGGAACTCAGGAAGACCATTGGACATGTGTGCGATTAAAAGATGTGGATTGGATCCGGCCTGTTGTGGTTGGAGAGCAGTCGGTTGATGTAAATATCGGGCTCTTTCCGCAAGATGACGGGAATATCGCCTATGAAATCTACAGCGAGTCTGGTGGGACGGGCGCGGAACTGATGGTGCATAGTGAAGGCAGCGCAGCGATTGTTCCGGTAGCCGAGGTTCCTGTCATAGATATTAAAGCCTTGCGGGAACAGTGCAGCCTGGGCTCCCTTTCATCCCGTCAGTGCTATGAGGCGTTTGCAGAAATGCAGATGTCCTATGGACCGGGACACCGAGGAATTGAGAAGGTATATATCGGGGCGGGTCAAGTGCTTGCAAAGTTATCCTTGCCTTCCTCTGTTTACCATACTATGGAACGGTTTGTGATGCATCCCAGTTTGATGGATTCCGCTCTTCAGGCGTCCATAGGCTTGATGATGGGCGCAGGTGCCGTCAGCCTGTCTGGCGGTATAGGTTCCATTAAGCCGGCTTTACCGTTTGCATTGGAAGAGCTTGAGGTGTTTAACAGCTGCACATCAGAAATGTGGGCTTGGCTCCGTTATAGTGAAGACAGCAGGCAAGATGGCCCGCTGCAAAAGCTTGATATTGATTTATGTGACGGTCAGGGGAATGTTTGTGTGAGGATAAAAGGCTTCTCATCACGAGTCTCTGAGGGAGGAACAGGGGAATCAGATAAATCGACTGTCCCTGAGACTTTGATGCTTGAGCCTGTATGGGAAGAACAAGCAATTGCCCTGGAAGGAACAGTGCCTGACTATCAACAGCATCTGGTCATTTTATGCGAACCGGGATATATTTCCGGGGAAATTATTGAATCGCAGATGAACGGGGTGCGTTGTCTCATCCTGCAATCCGAAGAGAAAAGCATTGATGCACGGTTTAGAACTTATGCGACACAGATGTTTGAGGAAATTCAACATAGGCTTAAAACGCACTCCAAAGAAAGAACATTGATTCAGCTTGTCGTTCCGGTACAGGATCATCAGAAGGTATTCGCGGGACTGTACGGACTCTTAAAAACCGCGTGGCTGGAAAATCCCGTATTGGCTGGTCAGTTGATAGAAATGGATGTGGAGCAGGATGCAGCAGGTATTATAAACATCCTGCAAGAAAACAGTCGCAGCTCTATAGATACACATATCCGCTATCAGTCGGGTAGACGGTATGTTGCTTCATGGACGGAAATTAAAGCCTCCGGGGAAGCGATTAGCATGCCGTGGAAGGACAGGGGGGTATATTTGATTACCGGCGGAACCGGGAGTCTCGGTTTGATTTTGGCCGAAGAAATGGCGCGACAGGTCAAGGATGCCGTTTTAATTCTCGTCGGACGCTCCCCGCTCCGCGGTGACACCAAAGCAAGGATTGAGGAGATAGAGGCTTTAGGTGCTAGGGTAGTATTCCGGCAAGCTGATGTCGCCGATAAAAGGGCAGTTGAAGATTTGATTCGGGATATTCAGGAAGAGTTTGGGAAGCTGGATGGAATTGTTCACAGCGCTGGAGTGGCTATCGATAATTTCATGATTAAAAAAACAAGGGAGGAATTGCAAAACGTTTTGGCGCCAAAGGTTTCGGGATTGGTGAATCTGGACCACGTCTGCAAGGATTTTCCGCTGGACTTCTTCATCCTTTTTTCATCGGTTGCAGGGAGCCTGGGGAATATAGGGCAGGCAGACTATGCTGCTGCCAATGCCTTTATGGATGCCTATGCCGGGTACCGCAGTACGATGGTAGAGCGAAAGCAGCGCCAGGGGCGGACGATTTCAGTCAATTGGCCGCTATGGAAGGAAGGCGGAATGCGTATTGACGGGGAAACAGAAAAAATCATGGAGGGGATGGGGATGTTGGCTATGGAGACCGGCACAGGAATCCGGGCTTTGTATCAGAGCCTGGCTTCCGAAAAGGATCAAGTGATGGTGTTGGAAGGGCATGCCAGTCAGCTTAAAGAAGTGCTTCTGCAGCAGCCGTCCCTAAATCAGGCTGCACATGCCTCATCTATGATCGTGGAAAACGGAATGGGCTCGGTCATCGAACAAGACCTGCTTGCCGAAAAAGCAGCAAATTATTTAAAGCAACTGCTCGCTGCATCCATCAAACTGCCGGCAAGGCAGATTGAAACCGATGCCCCCATGGAGAAGTATGGAATTGATTCCATTATGATTAAGCAGCTAACCCGTGAGTTGGAGAAAACGTTCGGAACACTGCCCAAAACATTATTTTTTGAATACCAGAATATCCGGGAATTGACCCAATACTTTCTTGAAGTTCACCAGAAGCAGCTGATTAAATTGCTTGGAATAGAGACAGAGGTCGACGCTGTGGAAGAATTCAAGCCTTCTACGGTGGAAAATGGCCCAGGAAGGCCGTTTTCCGGCAGCCGGAGGCCATCACGTGTCATGCCGATTCAGACAAAATTTCAACCACAACCTGAAAGGGCAAGCGAATCGAGGGATATTGCCATTATCGGCTTGTCGGGTATGTATCCCGATGCAGAAAACATTCGGGAATTCTGGAGCAATCTGCGCGATGGGAAGGACTGCATTACGGAAATCCCCAAAGAACGCTGGGATCACAGCATGCACGTTGACGATGACAGGAATCCGTCGGGAAAAACGTACAGCAAGTGGGGAGGTTTTATCAAAGGTGTAGATCAGTTTGATCCGCTGTTTTTCAATATCTCTCCCAGAGAAGCAGAAATCATTGATCCTCAGGAGCGTCTGTTCCTGAAATGCGTTTATGAAACGATCGAGGATGCAGGCTATACACGGGAAGCGCTTGGACTGGAACGGGGCCTTGGGCTGGATAGGAACGTGGGCGTTTTTGTCGGGGTCATGTATGAGGAATATCAGCTGTATGGAGCCCAGGAACAAGCCAGGGGCAGAATGATTGCTGTTCCTGGCAATTCGGCCTCCATTGCCAACCGGGTATCTTATTTCTGTAACTTCCACGGGCCGAGCATGGCTGTGGATACGATGTGCTCCTCCTCATTGACGACCATTCATCTGGCCTGTCAAAGCTTGCAGCAAGGCGAATGCGAGCTTGCCATTGCCGGCGGCGTGAACGTCTCCATTCATCCGAACAAATACCTGATGCTTGAGCAGGGAAGATTTGTATCGAGCAAGGGGCGGTGCGAAAGCTTCGGACAAGGCGGAGACGGGTATGTGCCGGGAGAAGGCGTAGGGGCTGTGCTGCTCAAACCGCTGGCTAAAGCCGTTGCAGACGGCGACCATATATATGGGGTCATCAAGGGAACCGCAGTGAATCATGGAGGGAAGACAAACGGGTTCTCGGTTCCGAATCCCAATGCACAGGCCAGTGTCATTGGAAGGGCCTTTAAGAAAGCAGGAATTAACCCCAGAACCATCAGTTACATTGAAGCGCACGGCACCGGGACTTCTTTAGGTGATCCTATTGAAATCGCCGGATTGCAAAAAGTGTTCCGGGAATATACGGAGGACAGGCAGTTTTGCGCAATCGGATCGGCAAAATCAAATATTGGGCATTGTGAGAGTGCGGCAGGGATTGCCGGAGTTACAAAGGTGCTCCTTCAGCTCAAATACGGGCAAATCGTTCCTTCGCTGCATTCACAAACACTAAACCCGAATATCGATTTTAGCGATAGCCCTTTTAAGGTTCAGCAGGAATTGGGAGAGTGGAAAAGACCTGTCGTCACCATGAACGGGAAGACGGTTGAATACCCGAGAATAGCAGGTATTTCCTCCTTTGGCGCCGGAGGCTCCAACGCACATGTGCTCATTGAGGAATATATCCCAGAGGAGCAGGAGACGAGACAAGCAGCCATCACATTGCAAAATCCGGCAATGGTCGTGCTGTCGGCCAGAAATAAAGAGCGACTGTACGAGCAGGTGCAAAGACTGCTTGCTGAACTCATAGAGCCGGAATACTCGCAAACCAGCCTGGCGGATATAGCATTTACCCTGCAGGTGGGACGGGAAGCCATGGAAGAACGGTTAGCAGTAATCGTTAGGTCTACCAGTGAGCTTGCAGGAAAACTGGAGGGCTTTTTAGCGGGGAATGAGGATATCGACGGGCTATATTCGGGCCAGGCAAAGAAGAATAAAGACATCCTGGCTGTTCTTGAAGCAGATGAAGACATGGCAAAAATGGTGGATAGCTGGATAAGCAAGGGTAAGTATACTAAGCTGGCGGAGCTTTGGGTTAAGGGCCTGCCCTTCGATTGGAACAGGCTTTATGAGAATGCCAGACCTCGCCGAATTAGTTTGCCGACCTATCCATTTGCCAAGGAGAGCTATTGGATCTCCACGTTCGGGAGCGAATCCCGGGACGTTGAGGCGGAGCCCCCTGTGGTCGCTGGATCGGTACAGGAGCCTGTTTCCAACCCTCCTGCAATGAATGTTAGCAACGATAACTTGCAGCGACAGACTTTTGCGGAAATACCTGAAAAACCGCAGGGCATTTTGCTGAGCCCCGTTTCTGACGTCCAGATGGTAGCAGGTAAACCGGAAAAGCCAGCCGAACTATTGGAATCCAAGCTGCCGGACCCCAAGCTACCCGAATCCAGGCTACCCGAACCCATGTCTGCTCCGCCGCAACCTGAGGCCAAGCTTTCTTCGCCGCAGCCCGCAGCCAGAACTGAAGTCAAGCGGTTGGCATATGCGCCGCCAGCTGTACGGATAGAAACATTGGAGAAGGAACTGGTAGAAAGTCTTGCGAAATCCTTGAGTATGAATGAAAAGGATATTGGCCGGGACGATAAATTTATTGATATGGGACTGGATTCAATTATAGGCGTAGAGTGGGTACAGGCTGTGAATAAACGGTTTGGAACAGCTATTTCAGCAACCAGAGTGTACGACTATCCTAACATTAAAGAATTTTCCAAATTCCTGGCGAAGGAATTGAGCAAGTCGGCGGGAGATACCAATCAAGCACCTGTAGAGCCGAATTCCAACCAGCCCATGCAAGCATTGATACAGAAGGTGTTGCAGGGAGAGTTGGATTTTGAACAGGCTGACCGATTATTCAACCAATTACACTCATAGATAGCCAACATGGTATTTGTCCTATTTCATACAGCTAGGAGGGCATTTTTATGGATTCAAAAGATATTTTTCGTGCGGTGCAGACAGGGGAAATAAATTCTGAAGATGCCGAAAAACAATTGCTTCAATTTATCGGCGGGTCCCCGGATGAATCTATGGAAGCTAGTTCGCAGGAATCATCAGAAGGACCAGCACTTTCGCTGCAGCCATTGGACAACTTTCACGGGCCGGAAGATGGACAGAGGACAAGCGGCTGCAAAATGAAGGTACAGTCTGTAGTTGAATTGCAGGAATTTGAGCATGGGATTGTCCTATTGACCATGAAGGACACGGCGCACAAAAATACATTTTCCGATGAACTGATTATTGGCCTGAACCAGGCGTTCGAGACGGTGCAGGCTAACGAGAATTATAAAGTTGTGATTCTGACGGGATATGGCACCTACTTTGCCACAGGAGGCACACAAGAAGGACTGCTCGCTATCCATGAGGGAAAGGCGAAATATAGCGATACCAATGTTTACAAGATAGCGCTGGATTGCAAGCTGCCCGTGATTGCTGCCATGCAGGGACATGGGATTGGCGCAGGCTGGTGTATGGGGATGTTTTGTGATTTTATCGTGATGAGCCGGGAAAGCATTTATACGACTAACTTTATGAAATACGGCTTTACGCCCGGGGCGGGATCAACACTAATTTTTCCTGAGAAATTCGGAGTCAGCATGGCGCAGGAAATTTTATTTACAGGTACTAGATATAGCGGTTCGGAACTGGAAACCAAAGGGGTTCCTTTTCCAGTCCTGCCGAGAAATGAAGTGGTGTCGTACGCCATGCAGCTGGCAAGAAAACTGTCCGAGTCTCCTAGGGAGTCCTTAATTGAGCTGAAAAACCATATGTCCCAATCGATAAGAGAAAAGCTGGCAGCTACGATTGAGAAAGAAATAAAAATGCAGGACAAAACGTTTGTGAATCAACAAGAGGTTAAGGAACGGATTCAATTCGCCTATGGACAGCTGCCGAATAGCAATGATGCGCACAAACCGGCCAAGCATGCTGATGCTATAAAAGCCATGCCTGATATACCGCACGGCCAGGAGCATAAGGAGTCTATCGCGATTATTGGCATGGCAGGACAATTTCCCAAATCCAAGACTTTAGAAGAATTTTGGGACAATCTGGCTCAGGGTAGGGATTGTATATCGGAAATTCCTTCAACGCGATGGTCAATCGAGGAATATTACGATACCGATCCCAAGGCTCAGGGAAAAACCTATAGCAAATGGATGGGTGCTTTAGAGGATGTAGACAAATTTGACCCGTTATTCTTTAATATATCTCCTGTGGAAGCAGAGATGATGGACCCTCAACAGCGCCTGTTTCTTGAAAGCAGTTGGAAATGCATTGAAGATGCTGGATTGAATCCAGTCTCACTGTCAGAGAGCCGCTGCGGTGTTTTTGTAGGTTGTGCAGCCAGTGATTATGGGAGGTCCATGAGCGGGCAGGGATTAAATGCGCAGGCCCTCATGGGAGGGGCGACTTCGATTTTATCGGCCCGAATTTCGTACCTGCTGAATTTGAAAGGTCCTTGTCTGGCTATTGATACCGCCTGCTCCTCCTCTCTGGTGGCTATTGCCGAAGCTTGCAACAGTCTCGTATTAGAGACAAGTGACCTGGCTTTGGCAGGCGGAGTCATGGTTATGGCAGGGCCGGGTATGCACGTTATGACCAGCAAGGCGGGAATGCTGTCCAAGGATGGCCGATGCTTTACTTTTGATGCCCGTGCAAACGGGTTTGTCCCCGGAGAAGGGGTTGGGGTTATTTTATTAAAACGGCTCTCTGATGCAATCAGGGACAAGGACTCCATATATGGAGTTATTCGGGGATGGGGAGTAAACCAGGATGGAAAAACCAACGGCATAACCGCTCCAAGTGTAAATTCACAAATCTCGCTGGAAAAAGACGTATACCGACGGTTTAACATTCATCCCGAAACCATCTCCATGGTCGAGGCCCACGGGACAGGAACAAAGCTGGGTGATCCGATCGAAGTGGAGGGACTTACGGAATCATTCCGATCCTATACAAGCAAAAAGGGCTATTGCGCGCTGGGATCACTGAAAAGCAATATGGGACATATGATGACTGCGGCCGGGGTGGCCAGTGTGATGAAAGTACTGCTGGCCATGAAGCACCGCCAATTGCCGCCTACCATCCATTTCGAATCCTTAAATGAGCATATTTCTTTGGAGGATAGCCCATTTTACATTAACACCGGGCTGCAGAGCTGGGAGCACGGACCGGGAGTACCCCGGCGCGCAAGCGTAAGTTCTTTCGGGTTCAGCGGCACTAACGCTCATATGGTGATTGAAGAATATGTTCCTGCAGTCTTTGAGGCAAACACGGCTCCGGTGGATCAAGACAACCCGGTTCTATTTGTGTTGTCCGCTAAGAGCGAACAATCCTTGAAAACCTATGCAGCAGATATGATGGATTTTGTTAAATTGCACGAAAGCGTTAATCTGACCGACCTGACCTATACCCTGCAAGCGGGAAGAGAGGCCATGGACTGGCGTCTCGCGTTTTTGACGGATTCAAGGGGGAATTTGATAGACAAACTGAATCGTTTTGTGAATGAGAACTCATCGCAAGAGCTGCTGACCGGCCATGTGAACAATGCAGGAGACGGAATAGAACTCTTTGATTCGGACGAAGACACAGAGACCCTGGTTCAAACCTGGTTCCAGAAGAGAAGACTTGATAAAGTGGCCAAATTGTGGGCCAATGGCGCAAGCATTGAATGGGATACACTTTATGGAGATATCAAGCCCAGACGAATCAGTCTGCCAACCTATCCCTTCGAGAGGGAACGCTATTGGTTGCCCGAGACAGACACTGGTCAGGATAGTGTAAATCCGGCTATAACCGTCCAAATTCATCCTTTGTTGCATCAGAATATTTCCGACCTCTCCGGACAACGCTATGGCTCCACCTTTACAGGCCGGGAATTTTTCCTGTCAGACCACAGAATCAAGGGTCAACAAACATTACCCGGGGTGGCCTACCTCGAAATGGTGCGAGCAGCTGTAGAAGAGGCAGCGGGGGCCGTAGTGGAAGGTGAGACCCATATTCGGCTGAAAAATATCGTATGGGCCCGGCCTGTGGTTGTAGCAGACGGACCGGTCAGGGTACACATCAGTCTATATCCCCAGGACAATGGAGAGATTGCGTTTGAAATATGCAGCGGGGTGGAAGGAGCCGACGCTGAAGGCATTATACACAGTCAGGGGATGGCCGTGTTGGAGAGGGCTGGCGAACCAGAGCATCTGGACCTGAATGTCTTACAGGCAGAATGTACCCGCAAACCATTTTCTTCAAGCCAATGCTATGAAGCTTTCAGAGCCATGGGGATAGACTATGGACCGGCACATCGCGGCATTGAGGCAATCTTCCGAGGAATGGATTACGTGCTGGCCAAGCTGTCTCTGCCATCTTATGTACTTCATACCCAAAATGAATTTGTACTGCATCCGGCTTTGATGGATTCCGCTTTGCAGGCCACCATCGGCTTGGTCATGGGTTCGGAAGAAAATTTGCTTGCAGGCAAGCCAGCCTTACCCTTTGCCTTGGAGGAACTGAAGATATTCGAAAAATGCACTCCTGTGATGTGGGCCCGGATCTCACGCCATAGTGAAGAGACGTCGAATGGATTGAGCGTGGTGCATATTGATTTGTGCGATGAGACCGGAAAAATTTGCGTGCAGTTCAAAGGACTTTCTTCCAGAGAGTTGGAAGGTGGATTGGAGCAAGCAGGCAGCGCTGAGCATATGGGTACACTGATGCTGGAGCCCGTCTGGAAGAAGCAGGCTACCACCGCAGGGGTGAACGCTTCCGACGATATCCAGCATGTTGTGATCCTGTGTGAAGTTGAAGGTATTGCCAGAGAGGATATGGAAGCCCACATGGACGGTGCCCGCTGCCTTGTTTTACAGTCCTCTAGCATGGATTTGGATGCGCGGTTTGAAGATTATACCATTCAGATATTTGAAGAATTGCAAAACATCCTGCTAGACATGTCCAAAAAGAAAGTTTTGATACAGATTGCAACCCCTGCCCGGGATGACCAACAGGTTTATTCCGGGCTCTTTGCAATGCTGAAAACCGCTCAAAAAGAAAATCCGAATGTCATGGGTCAACTACTTGAGCTTGATGCGCTTGATGTAGAGAATAGCCCCGATGGAATCATTGAGAAACTGCAGGAGAATTGGGGAGGTCGGTATGACGAACGGATACGATACCATGGGGACGAGCGACAGGCTTTAATCTGGCAAGAAATTGAAACCTCGCGTGAAGATGCGGCCCAGCCGTGGAAAGATGGGGGGATTTATCTCATTACGGGCGGCTTGGGCGGCCTGGGACTGATTTTTGCCAAGGACATTCTATGCAATGTGAAAAACTCCACCATCGTACTGGTTGGACGGTCGCTACTCTCGGCGGACCAACAGACCCTGTTAAGCGAACTGAGAGCACTGGGCGGTCATGTAGAGTACAGACAGGCGGATGTGGGTCAAAAGGAAGCGGTCACCGGGCTAATTCACGGCATCGTCGAGCAATTTGGCAGTCTTAACGGTATTTTGCACACAGCAGGAGTAATACGGGACAACTTCATCATCAAAAAGACCAAAGAAGAGGTTAGAGAAGTGCTGGCTCCGAAGGTCTCAGGGCTGATCCATCTGGATCAGGCCAGCAGAGACCTGCCTCTGGATTTCTTTATCTTATTTTCTTCGGGCGCTGGAAGCCTTGGCAATGTAGGGCAGGTTGACTACTCTGCTGCCAATGGCTTTATGGATGCGTATGCCTCCTATCGAAATGCATTGGTGACAGCAAAGCAGCGCCAGGGACAAACGCTGTCGATAAACTGGCCTCTGTGGAAGGATGGAGGCATGCATGTCGACCCGGAAACGGAGAGGGCAATGCAAGACCTGGGCATGATTGCTATGCAAACAGAGAATGGAATAAAAGCTTTGTATCAGAGCCTATCTTCTGGCAGAAGTCAGGTTATGGTTATCGAAGGGTACCCGGAAAGGATTAAAGAGGCAATTCTGGGACCGACCTCGGAAACTAAAGCCTCAGGCCGATCCGGAATGGAAAGCGGAAAAGCCACGGCTATTGGCGAAGAATGGCTAAGGGAAAAAACTCAAGATTATTTGAAAACACTACTTTCAACCGTGATCAAGCTGCCAACTGAAAGTATAGATGCAAACGCACCTATGGACAGGTATGGTATTGACTCCATACTGGTTATGCAGCTTACCAATGAATTGGAAAAGACTTTCGGCTCACTGCCGAAAACATTATTTTTTGAATACCAGAATCTCCGGTCATTGACGGGGTATTTTCTTGAGTCGTGTCGCGGTCGGCTGATTGATGTTTTAGAGGCGAAGGAGAAGCATACGACTCCTGATGCAGGGCCAAAAGTATCTATAAAAGCAGTAGAGCCTTTGGTCTCAATATCGGCTAATCGCAGGCGTTCATGGCTTCTCCCGACAGGTACGCAGCCACAGCCACATCTGGAGAAGAAGGCATTGGACGTTGCAGTTATCGGAGTGTCAGGAAGATATCCGGGAGCATTAGGTATCCGCGAATTCTGGAAAAACCTAAGGAATGGAAAGGACTGCATTACAGAGATTCCCAAGGAGCGCTGGGATCACAGTCTGTACTTTAATGAAAACAGAGGCAAGCCCGGGAAGACCTATAGTAAGTGGGGAGGATTCATCGATGGGGTGGACTGGTTCGACCCGTTGTTTTTCAATATTTCGCCAAGGGAAGCGGAAACGATGGACCCACAGGAGCGCTTATTCCTGGAATGCGTTTATGAAACCATAGAGGATGCGGGGTATACGAGAGAAACCCTTTGTGCAGATCGAGAGCTTGGCGGCATGGAGGGAAATGTCGGGGTTTACGTCGGGGTGATGTACCATGAATATCAACTCTATGGAGCCCAGGAACAAGCCAAAGGAAGGATGATTGGCCTTTTCGGGAATGCCTCGGCGGTTGCCAATCGGGTATCGTATTTTTGTAATTTTCAAGGGCCAAGTATCGCAGTAGATACCATGTGCTCCTCGTCACTGACTTCAATCCATCTGGCCTGTCACGGATTGCAGCATGGAGAATGCGAGCTGGCGGTAGCAGGGGGGGTCAACGTTTCTGTCCATCCTAACAAGTACCTATTGTTGGGGCAGGGAAGTTTTGCATCGAGCAATGGGAAATGTGAAAGCTTTGGACAGGGAGACGGATATGTACCGGGAGAAGGTGTCGGAGCATTGCTGCTCAAGCCGCTAGCCAAAGCCATAGCAGACGGAGACCGCATATATGGGGTTATCAAAGGAACTGCGGTGAACCACGGGGGGAAAACCAACGGATATACAGTACCCAACCCCAATGCACAGGCTGGTGTGATTGGGCAGGCAATTAAGGAGGCAAGAATCAACCCCAGAACCATTAGCTATATAGAAGCCCATGGTACAGGAACTCCCCTGGGAGACCCGATTGAAATTGCAGGCCTACAAAAAGCCTTCCGGGAATATACCAACGATAAGCAGTTCTGTTCAATCGGTTCAGCGAAGTCAAATATCGGGCATTGTGAGAGCGCCGCCGGTATCGCCGCAGTGACAAAGGTGCTTTTGCAATTGAAATATAAGCAATTAGTGCCTTCACTGCATGCAAGCACGTTAAATCCCAATATAGACTTCAGCGACAGCCCCTTTAAAGTTCAGCAGGGATTAGAAGAATGGAAAAGACCTGTAGTTGCCATCAACGGTGAAACCAGAGAATACCCAAGGCTGGCAGGAGTATCGGCCTTTGGGGCAGGGGGCTCTAACGCTCATGTGGTCATCGAAGAGTATATTCCAGGAGAGACTAGTCCGTTGCAAGCTGCTCCTGAATCCCTGAATCCTGACATACCTGTCATGGTCGTGTTATCGGCCAAGAACAAGGAAAGACTGGAGGAGCAGGCGCAAAGACTACTGTCTGCAATCAGAGAGCTGGACGACCCGCATACAAGTCTCGCAGATATCGCCTACACGCTGCAAGTCGGGCGGGAAGCGATGGACGAACGTCTGGCGATCATTGCCAAATCCATCACAGAGCTTGATTGGAAATTGGAAGGCTTCCTGCAAAAGAAGGAAGGCGTAGAAGAACTGTATAGAGGACAGGTAAAGCGTAATAAAGCGGGGTTAGTCACTCAGGAAGCCGATGAGGATATGGCTAGAATGCTTGATGTATGGGTGGACAAAGGAAAATATGGAAAAATCGCTGAACTATGGGTTGCGGGTCTGATTTTAGACTGGAACAGGTTTTACGAGGATGTAAAGCCTCGCAGGATGAGTCTGCCAACCTATCCTTTTGCCAGGGAAAGCTATTGGGTGCCTGTACATGAGACCAAGAGCACCGGAATAACAGAAGCCGCTCCGTCCCAATCTTCCTTTTTAACACCTTTACTCCATCAGAACACTTCAGACTTTCTGGAGCAGCGGTTCAGTTCAACGTTTACAGGCGAGGAGTTTTTCCTCAGGGATCATACGGTGAAAGGCCAAAGGGTTCTGCCTGGAGTAGCCTATCTTGAGATGGTACGGGCGGCTGTGGAACGTTCTACAGGAGATGCGGACAACAGTACAACAGGAATCCGGTTGAAAAATGTAAACTGGATTCGGCCCATTGTTGTGGACAACCAGTCAGTCTCTGTACACACCAGACTCTTCCTGGAGGACACCGGAAAAATCAGCTTTGAAGTGTATAGCGGGCAAGGAGGAAGCGAGAGTGGGCATACCGTGCATAGCCAGGGCGATGTGCTGCAGGTTTGCGTAGGGCAAAAACCGACGCTGAACCTTGAGGAGCTACAGAAAGGCTTTGGCCAAAGCGAGCTTAACGGATCGCACTGCTACGAAATTTTTAAGGAAACTGGAATAGACTATGGCCCGGCATACCGGTGTGTGGAGAAGGTGTATACACATTCGGGCAGGGTGCTTGCGAAGCTGGCGTTACCCTCCTCCATTTCCGATACGGCGGCAAGCTTTGTCCTTCACCCCAGCTTAATGGATTCGGCCTTGCATGCATCCATCGGGTTGATCATGGGCCAAGAGAACGGGGGGCTGCCGGGCAGCACAGTACCGGATACGCCTCTTATGCCATTTGCTCTTCAAGAGATCGAGATTTATGGGACATGCACTCCGGCCATGTGGTCGTTGATTCAATACAGCGAGGGCAGTAAGAAGGAGGACAAGGTACAGAAGCTCAATATTGACTTGTGTGATGAGAAAGGAATCGTTTGTGTCAGAATTACAGGACTATCCACCCGAGCGCTGGACGGAGACCTCGGCG
>NZ_ASSB01000364.1:0-2702 GCF_000520755.1 Paenibacillus sp. 1-18 | reverse complement strand
CCGGGAGCCGATGCGTCCGATATCGGCGACCCGGCAGGCACACAGGCTTGCGCTGAGCGCACTGGCCTTCATGCAGGCCAGCGTACCCGCACCGTACCCGGTTGCCAGCAGGCCAGGTACGAACAGAACGGCTGCGTCAGAGCTGTTGCAAAGCATAGCTTTGACGCAGCCGGTGGAGAGCATCTCTTCGATGGGTATCGCCTCAATCGGCGTTGCTTCAGTCAGCGATGCCTCTATCGAAGCCACCCTGCACGCCGTCAGTGAGGCTAATAGCACTGCGAACGACGCTAGTTACGTGACAGGTAACACGGTAAACAATGCTGTGAGCAGCCTCACCGAATCCATGGGGGCTACTTCAATCGCCTCAGGCTCTGCCGTTGCTGAAGCTACAGCTACAGCTACAGCGGTCACCCCTCAGTCCGTTAGCCGAGCTTACTTGCTTTCCTTAAAGGAGCCGAGGCACAGATTACTTTATCTGATCAGCCGCTTGTTTCCTTCTACAGGTGATCCGGTTAGGTTGCCGCTGCCTCGCAAGCTGCATTTTTTGTACATCCCTTTACGTCCATTTTTATGGCTGAAACGACGATTTTCCAAGCACTGACCCCATAAGGAGTGTGCGTTATGGTTCACCTGCGATTGTATATAACCAAGCTGTATGCCGTGAACGGCGGTGCGTTATTTCTCAATATTGGATGCATGATGATCATCAGTTTGCTGGAGGGCTTTGGCATTTATATGCTTGTGCCTATGCTGGCGGCCATTGGTATATTTGCTGGTCATTCAGGGCTGCCGTTTCTGTCCGGTGGATTCGATCATTTCTTGTCGTACATTCCAAAAAGCTGGCTATTGCCGGGGATGCTGCTGCTATTTGTGGTGCTGCTTACCGGGCAGGCTCTGCTCCAGCGTTACCAGTCGATTCTGAACTCACAGATTCAGCAGCGTTTTATGCGCTCGCTTCGAATAGACGTATATACCTCCTTTATGAAGGCGCAGTGGACCTTTTATTTACGCCAGCGTAAATCTGATTTTAGCCATGTGATGACGACCGAGCTGGCCCGTGTCAGTCAGGGAACCAATTTGCTTCTTCAACTTACCACATCCGTCATGTTTACGCTGATCCAGATTGCACTGGCTTTTTGGCTGTCCCCTTCCTTAACCGGATTAGTATTCCTGAGTGGATTGGGGTTGTTTGTCGTGTTCCGCCGCTCCATTCGAAATGCCAAGCAGCTAGGCGACCGTACCACTGAGCTTTCACAGATTTATTTTGCCGGCATTACCGATCATTTGAATGGAATGAAGGATATTAAAAGCAATTTGCTGGAGGCTGCCAATATAGATTGGTTTCGCTCCCTGACGCGTCGTATGGAGGATAATTCGACCCAATTTGTCCGGCAAAATGCCACCACACAGTTTTTGCATCGTACGGCGGCAGCTGTATTTGTCGTTTGTCTTATATTCGCGTCCCTGCAATGGCTGCATATCTCACCTGAAAAGCTGATCGTCTTGATCCTCATATTTTCCCGCTTATGGCCAAGGTTTGCCCTGATTCAAGCGAGTCTGGAATATATCATGTCCATGATCTCTGCTTTTGAAAGTGTGACCAAAGTACAGCAGGAATGCGAAGCTTTCTCAGATCCGTCGTTAACTGCTCTTGCAGCCCCGCCAACCCGTGTCCCGTCCGATGTATCGGGACTTCATGAATCTCCATATACATCAGCATCTGCGCGGCACCCCTTGTTTCTGCGTAGCGGGATTGAATGCAATGGTCTGGATTATCGCTATGATAGTGCAGCAGAGCCTGCACTGCACCAAATTAATCTGTTCATACCTGCCAAGGGGATGACAGCCATTGTGGGAAAATCGGGAGCAGGCAAGAGTACGCTGGTCGATGTGCTGATGGGTTTTCTGCGTCCAACTGGGGGGCAGATTAAAATAGATGGACGTGTTTTGGATGACGAACTGCTGCCGCAGTGGCGGCAATCGTTTGGATACGTTTCACAGGACCCTTTTCTGTTCCACGCCACCGTTCGTGAAAATCTGAAGCTGGCGTATAAAGAGGCCAGCGAAAAGCAGCTATGGGAGGCGCTGCATTTTGCTGCCGCAGACAGCTTTGTTGCCAGACTGCCCCAAGGGCTGGACACGGTCATTGGGGATCGGGGGATTCGCCTGTCCGGAGGGGAACGTCAGCGATTGGTATTAGCGCGGGCTGTGTTGCATCATCCTCCGGTACTCATTTTGGATGAAGCGACAAGTGCGCTCGATGGTGAGCATGAAGCTGCAATTCAAGCAGCACTGGAGCGGATGAAGGGTCAAATGACGCTGATCGTCATCGCTCACCGCCTGTCAACGATTCGTCATGCGGATCAAATTGTTGTACTGGAGCAAGGCGAGGTTATACAGCAAGGGAACTACAGGCAGCTGGAACAAGAGGAGCGGGGGGCGTTCAGCCAACTGCTGTCGTATCAAAGCAGTGTCACCGCCACCCCTTAGCCAGCTTTCTGTATTTATCCCAAGTTTCATTATCAAGTTTCATTATCAAGTTTCTTTACGTTTAGCGGTGCTTCTTCTTTTTTTGACTGGAGTCGGAGAGATGTTATCGCCTGCCGCAGCCTGCTGTGCTGTCGGGGCTGCTGGCTTACGTGCAGGGCGTTTTTTCGCGGCGGCAGGGCCGGGAGCAGCAGGACCGGGATCGGTAACAACGA
>NZ_ASSB01000363.1:0-6260 GCF_000520755.1 Paenibacillus sp. 1-18 | reverse complement strand
TAGCCGATAAGGATCTGGAGAAGAATATCCTGTATGTGGTACAAGGTGATCGTCACCACAGCCTGTATTCCACCGGCCTGATTGCAACCGATGTGAACTGGATTGAAGGCGAAGATGCACGTCCAACCGGGGAATTCCGTTGCACAGCCAAGTTCCGTTACCGCCAGCCTGACCAGCAAGTAACCTTGCAATGGCTTGAGAATGGAACCGTACACGTCGTATTCGATGTACATCAAAAGGCCATTACTCCTGGACAAGCTGTCGTGTTTTATGATGGGGAACGGTGCCTGGGCGGCGGAACCATTGATAAGGTTGAGAAACTTCAGCCTGAAACAGTTTAAATGAATGACCATTTTGTGTCTGCACAGGGATAATTAAAAAGTCGTCTCTCCTGATTTGGGAGGGACGACTTTTTTAATGAAAGATGCAGATATTAATGGGCGCTTTCGTCCTTTGCTGCTCAGGCACAATCCAGTAATCCCAGAATGATGTCAGCGATGTTCCTCTGGATTGGTTCTGTAGTGTGGTGAGATGAGCATCCTGTAATCAAGACGATGGGGCACTGTAGGTGTATATACAGATACTTGTTCTTCAAGGCTGTTTTTAGTCAATGGCTGGAAGAACTTTCATGATTTGCTCTTTATGATGTCTGTCATGCTGGACAAATATTTGTTGCAAAAAATATTCCATGGTGTATGGGCTATTAAGAAATTGACGGACAAAAGCTGATTCTGAAACCATTTCGAGTTTCCTAATCATTCGCTTGCGCTGAGCAATAGCTTCATTTAACAAATCATGCGGCTTCATATTTCTGCCGAACGCAACGGATGCATCGTTAAATGCCTGCACATCGAGATGCTCCTGAAGCGCGACTTGTTCATTGTTAATAATTTGTATAAGTGTCTTGGTCAAGCCTTTGTCCCACCCCAAAATATGGCTGATAATATCTTGAATTGACCATTTACCCTCTATTGGTTTGCAAAGTAACTCATCTGAGTACGGAGATAAATCAGAAAGAAATACAGTCCATTTTTCTAAATCCGCGGATACCTCAGCGATCGTTGACAATCGAATCCCTCCTACCACTCAATATCGCTTTTCATTTTATCAAATTATTCCAAAATATGGTCTTACTACTTATACATTTACCTTCAATATAATCCAACTTCACTACTCCTGTTTCTGTAATCCCTTCACATAATCCTCAATTACATCGTCTAGAAAATTCAACCACATACACACAACACTTTTCTTATATTTATTTTAGAGATACTGATCAACCCATGTCAGTTCATTGACAACAGGATTTATGTATCCCCGAATTATAAGATAAAGCTTACTCCATTTTATAGCCGAGCAGCAAGCTGAAAATTTCAAGCTAATCTATAACATCAATTATTTTCTCAGCAATCCATTGACATTCTTCAATGCTTTTGTCAAACTCCTTTTCAAAAGATTGTGTAAATATAACATGAATTTGCTCCGCTAATTCTTCTACAGAGTTTGTTTGATTACTTTTCTCATATATTTTGCGTATTTCCGAATAGTACTCATCTTCTAATAAAGGATATATTTCAATTGGATTCCATTCATTAATGGTTCGTACGATTTCATCGTTCATTTCTATACACTCCTATTCTCCAAATAACGACTTAGACAGTGCTTTATACATTTAGTGGTTAATCAACAGGTGTGATTTTGCTATATATTTTCATTTAAAACGCAAATAAAAGCCTGGAGTGTTTTTCTACACTACAGGCTAAAAATGCTTTATATTATTGGGTATTTTTACTTCGTCAGGACAAGCTCCTCTACTAGTTGGCTCTCTTGGATTGAATTTATTTTCCTACATACTCATCCAAAAAGCGATCTACTCTTTGGAAATATTCAGTGGGGTAATGGTTGATGGCATCGATGTGCTCCGTATTTTGCGGGTACCATACTTCTGCATTTGGGTCATCTTTTAAGGACTCGTAAATAACTTCTGTATTTTTATAACTAATTTGCTGATCTCCAGTACCATGAATGAGCATAACTGGCTTGTCTTTCATCTTTTTTACCGCATCCATAGGAGATATGGAATCAAGATCAACCTTAAAGACCCAATTTGCCATCCATGTCGAAGTATAACTGAATGGAAACGCAGGTAAACCTGAAAAGTAGGGCAAACCCTCTCTTAGAAATAGACCAGCATTACGAAAAGGACTATCCGCAATTACGGCTTTGATGTCATTACTTTCACTTGCGGCTAGCAAAGAAGTAGCAGCACCCATTGAAAAGCCGATAACTCCAATGTTATCACCCGTATGGTCTCTGGATTTTAAATAGCTTACAGCTCCTAGCAAATCGTATTTTTCATTGAGGCCTAGTGTAATCAAATCACCATCGGATTTACCTTGCGAGCTGAGGTCAAATGCCAATACATTGTAGCCTTTCGGAACGAAATGCTCTACTAACTTTTGGGTCCGCCCTTTGACTAAACGATTGCTCGTATATCCATGGACGACAATAATCGTTTTATTACTCGATTTACCAGAAAAACCATTTGAAGGAAAGAAAAAACCTCTAATTGTATTATCATTTTTCAAACTCTTGAACTCGACCTCTTCGTAGGGAGTTTTATCGATATTCAATCCGTAGCTGACATTAGTGTCTCTAGGATGGTGCAACAAGGTGTCTACTACTTTATAAGATATAAAAAATACAAGAGCCATTACAAGCAAAAGTACGATCCCTAGGCTCCATAAAATTTTCTTCCGTTTTTTTACACGAACGTTAAATGTCAGATCGGGTTGTAATGATGTTTGACTCATTCAGGCTCCTCCAGTTTTTCTTTAGGTTGTATGGGTGCGAACAAATAAAAGGCATGCCCCTTCAGATTTTCCCACTCGGGATGATGAATAATACTTTCTCCAAGAGTTAAGCCCACTCCATTTAAGAAAGAGATATAGGCACGAGAGATCATTGCTGGAGAAAAGCTTTTGTTGAATTCTCCCATTAACTGTCCCTTGGCATAGACGCATTCGATCGCATCTGTCATTACCTTTGTACTTTCAAGGACCTTCTGTGTAAGTTCAGGAAATCTTATTCGTTGTCCCAAGACAGATTGAACAAGCCTCAACTCATTTGTATAGAAGTAGATATGGTTGAATTGTTCTTCCACCATGTTCTTTATCAATACGCCCGGCGTCTCCTCTTGTTGTAGACAAGCAAGCGATTTCGCCTGAATATCAGCAAGCGGTTCAAGGACAGCGGCATAGTATAAAGCTTCTTTGCTAGGGAAATATTGAAAAATGGTTCCAGGAGTCACTCCCACACTCTGCGCAATGATAGCCGTTGTGGTATTAGAATATCCACTTTCTGCAAACAGGACAACAGCTTCTTTTAGGATACGTTTACGCCGCTCCAGTCTTTTTTCTTCATTGATGGGTCTTGCCAAATGTATTCCCCTCTCTTTAAACTAAACTTTAATTAATTAAATAATCAGTTATTTAATTAATAATATATCTTAAATTACGACTTATAGCAAGAGTAAATCTATCTTACTTACTAACGCTCCTTGATCGTTTATTTATCACCTAAGCGAACAAAGCAACTTCAGTCATGTGTGAGTAGCTCCCCGTTCCCAATATGTATCTTCACCTTTGAGAATATAATTGTGAGTCGTAGCACAGTGTTCAGGATGATTTGCATATCGTTTCGGATACCTGTTGCCTCTGGAGAGATATTGAGTATGTTGATTAGGTTATTGGTGGATAGGTCAGGATTGTACGGTTCTGGCGCAATAATACGTTTCCATTCCCTATCGTTACCATGTTCAAATACATGAATCGCGTCGCTGATATTAAGGCCAATAGTTTGCCATTTACGATTAAGAGCATCGGTAATGTGGTAATAGTGCAACTCCTTTTCAGCGGCTCCTTCTTCTGATTCCATACTTGCTTCAATTGAAGAAAAATTCTGTGACCAAAAGCGTGACCAGAAAGTCGAAAATGTTGCCGTTTAGACCAAGAAAAGCCAAGATAGATAAGGAATTTTTGATAACCATCCCATTTGGGTATATGATGTAGACAAGATATCATACTTCAATTGAAAAGGAGCGTGCCTTTATGTCTGATTCATTAGGAATGCTGACACCGGGTAAAAAAGTTTCTTTAAAAGATTGGAACCCTAAAGATACGCAGAATATCAAAAATAAAGAGGAAATTCAGCAGGAAACAGATCAATTAAAGGAACGCTTCGCGGAATTGCAAAGTAAATTGTTTACGGAGAAGAAACAAGCCGTTTTGTTTGTGTTCCAGGGTATGGATTGCAGCGGAAAAGATGGCGTGATCAAGCAGGTATTTTCTAACCTGAATCCAGCGGGGGTGACGGTCCACAGCTTCAAATCACCTACGGCAGAGGAATTAAGCCATGATTTCCTGTGGCGTGCCCACAGTGTAACCCCTGGACGCGGATATATCGCGGCATTCAACCGTTCTTATTATGAGGACGTACTGATTACGCGTGTTCACGGGCAGGTCTCCGATAAGCAGGCCAAACGGAATATTAAGCATATCAAACACTTTGAACAGCTGCTGCTGGATAGCGGTGTGAAGGTGGTTAAAATCTTTTTACATATTTCCAAGCAATTCCAGTTGGAAAAGCTGATCGACCGGATCGAGAAGCCCCACAAAAACTGGAAGCTGGATCCAAGTGATTTGCAGGAGCGAAAATTTTGGAAGCAATATAAGCAATATTATGAGGACGTGCTGGAGCTAAGCGCAACCAAACAAGCTCCCTGGTACGTTGTTCCTTCGGATAACCGTTGGTATAGGGACTATACGGTACTGCGGATTGCCGTTCAGACGCTGGAGGAAATGAAGCTGTCCGATCCTGATCCAAGACCGGAGCTGGAGTCCCTTTTGCCTGAGCTTTATAAAGAACGAGATAAAAAATAGCTGCATAAGCGCTGCATTAAATCCACATATGGTGAAACACGCCTCATAAAAAAAGCTTTCGAAACCGACCTCGGCTGAAAATGCCATGGTCTGGACTCAGAAGCTTTTGTTTCCTTTTGCAATCTTCATGTAGGGACTTACAAGGTTTTAACTAAGTCTATAACCGATAGCTGCGGCAATAACTCCTATTACCACGGAAGCCAGTACATATGCAGCCATGCGCCGGAGTTCCCCACGCTCCATCAGTTGGAGAGATTCATAGCCAAATGTTGAAAAAGTCGTATACCCGCCGCAAAAGCCTGTTCCCAGCAGCATCCAGAGTGCAGGAGACAGATGGTGCTGTGTGAATTCGCCATACAGCCACCCCAGCAGCAAGGAACCGCTGATGTTAATGAGCCACGTCCCCCACGGAAATGCGGTTCCAAACCTCTTTCCGGCCCACATGCCAAGCCCATACCGTGCCAGTGTACCCGCAACCCCACCTGCCGCCGCCCACCAGATCATAGACGTTCCTCCTTGGGGGTAGCTTGCGTCATATTTGTGCCCAGACGGATACCTGTCCACGTCAAAAACAGCCCTCCGCCTACGCTAAGCAGCAGATATAACACAGCCGTCAGCATACGGTCGTGAACCGTGAGGCGTACAGCATCTACTGCAAAGGTGGAAAAGGTGGTGAAGCCACCTGCAAAGCCTGTTCCGATGGCAAGTCGCAAGCGGGGCTTGATCCGCCATGAACGCAAGGTTACGGTAAAGAACCAGCCAAGGAACAAACAGCCGATCCAATTGATTAGCAGCACGCCAAGTGGAAAATCTGCCCCAGCCGCAGGCAGCAGTGATTGCACGCCGTAGCGGGCAGAGGTCCCGAGCGCTCCGCCTGCCGCAACGAATAGCATGTCTTTCATTTTTTTATCCCCTTTTTCACTCATGCAGAATCACGGTGTCATCATATCCAATCCATATACGCCGCACGTCTGTCTACAGCATGCATCCTATGACTGTGCTTCACGCCACCGCTGGTTTTGTTTGATTTTTGACTCATTCCCCTGCTCAGTAGCCTGGTAAAAGATCTGGTCTGCTATCGAATCAGGCAAATATTGCTGTTTCACATAATGATTTGGATAATTATGCGGGTATTGATAGCCAACATGGCCGAGCTTTTCCGAGCCTTTGTAGTGTGCGTCGCGCAAATGCAGCGGCACCTCGGCCGATTTGATATCGTCCATAGCCGACATGGCCCGTGAAATCGCCGTATATACGGCATTCGATTTGGGACTTTCCACAGCAAACAAAATGGCCTGCGCAATGTTCAACTTGGCCTCG